>JBLMWR010001089.1:0-4494 GCA_050257335.1 Deltaproteobacteria bacterium
CTGGCGTTTCTCGTGTTCTTCGGAATCATCGTCTCCGCTTCCGGCGGCTTTGCGATGCTGCTGTTCCACGGCTCGAATCTGAGCGTCGCCGTCTGGGTAGGGTTCATTGCCCTGTTCGGGGTCGCCGACGACGACAGCGTCGTCATGCTGACATATCTGGAAGACGTTTTCGGGAAACGGCATCCGAACAGCATCGAGGACATCCGGGAAATGGTCGTCGAGGCCGGTCTCAAGCGCATTCGCCCCTGCCTGATGACGACGGCGACCACCGTCGTCGGCCTGGCCCCCGTGTTTCTCGATACCGGCCGCGGATCCGATGTCATGCAACCGATGGCCATCCCCAGCGTCGGCGGCATGGCGGTGCAGTTGATTACCCTCTTCGTCGCCCCGTGTCTCTACTGCCTCGTGAAGGAATGGCAGTTCCGCATTCAGCGACGTACAGCGACGGCGACGAACAGCAGCGACAACATCCCGTAGGCCGGCCTTCCAGGCCGGCCGGCGGCATCGTCTCGATCCTTTCGACCATTTCGCCTCGCCTGGGCGAGCCGCCGGATTTATTCTGGCGGGATCACGCTCACCACGCATTGCGTGCAATGCGCAGTCCAGCCACCGTCGGGAGGCGGCCGCGAGCACTTGAGGGCCGATCTGTCGATTGCAGCCAGCGTGCCAGCATGGACCTGATCCCGGCGGGAACCATCGCTCCGCGCGGCGGCGCCCCCCGCTGGCTCATTGCGGTGCGTCCGTGGGGGGTGACGCCCGTCCCTGCAGTTCCGTCGCCCGCCGGCTTGCGATCGGGGTTGGACAGCTCGCATAGCGCCTGTAAGGCAGGGGCGGCTCCGGACCGTAACCGTAAGGGACGCAGCCGCACGGATAATCGTGGTAAGCCTGCGCACAGCCGCACGAAAGAACGGCGAGACCCAGCATGACCCGGAAACGTTTCTGGATGGACATGGGACTTTCCTCAATCGCCCCGGTGGGTCGCGCACTCCGGCGCGGTGTTGCTGTGCTCACGGTTCTTCGCGGCCTTCCGGAGATCGCAGGTTCGTTTCATCCTTCGGTCCCTCCAGGCGCGGTGGGGCGTCCTGAGGCGCCTTGCCGTCCGGAGACGTTGACGAGAGCGTCCCTCCGACCACGCGCTCCAACGTGCTCAGGGTCTGGCGCAACTGGCTTTTCAACTGGTGCAGGGTGACTTCAAATCGCAGCAGCTCGCGCCAATTGTCGATCAACTGGAGAAAATCGGTCTTGCCGACGCGATACGCTTCAACGGAAACTTCGAGCGTCTGCTCAGCCTTCGGGATGATGTCGTTGCCGAACAGCGAAACCAGATCGCGCTGGCTCAACGCCTGAACGTACAAGTCCTTCACGTCCGCCTGCGTGCGGTCTTTCAGTGCATCGTACTGCCGGGCGCTCGACACGGCCTGCGCCTCGGCTTCGCGAACGCCGGCATCAAGCCGCTTGCGGTATATGGGAACGTTCACCTGCGCGCCGATGTTCACCATCGACAAGCCGTCGGCATTCGGCGACAGCGCGCCGCTTGTCGTCATCCCGCCCCACATCGCCGCGAGCGTCACGTCCGGGTAGTATTGCAGCCCGGCCAGGTCGACGTTCGTGCGGTCGCGCCGGATCGCCGCAAGTTGGGCGTGCAGTTCGGGGCGCCTGGCAATGGCCTGTTCATACAGACGTTCCAGGTCGCGCGGTATCTCCTCTTCAAACAATTCTTCCTGCGCTCGTAACTGCGTATCGGGAGACACGTGCAGCAGGGCGGCCAGCCGCGCCTGTCCGCCCTGCAGTTGCTGCCGCAGGCGAATCAACTCGCTGTCGAGGTTCGAGACTTCCACCTGAGCGCTGAGCACATCCTGCTGGCTCACTTCTCCAACGATGTATTTGGCATTCGCAATTTCTGCGAAGTCCTGCAGCAATTTGCGGCTCCGCTCGGTGATTTCGATCGCTTTTTGCACGTAGTACAGTTCATAGTACGCGCGCTTGACCTGTTCGATCACCTCCAACTCGACGGTTGCAAGTTCCGCGCGGGCCACGTCGGCTTCTGCTTCAGCCGCCCGGGCCCGTGCATCGAGCTTCCCGAACCAGGGGAACTTCTGTTCCGCGACGACGTTTGCCGTCATGCGCCCCCCCGCCGTTTGCAGCACGTAGGGAAAGAACGGGTACCCGTTCACCCCCAGTGTGGGATCTTCGAGGCCGGCCGCCTGCGGGACGCGGTTCGCCAGCGCCTCGATTCGCTTTCGAGCCGCCTGAACGCGCGGATTTTGGTCAAGAGCATGCGCCACGTATTGTTCAACCGGGTGTGCTCCCTCAAGCTCGGCAGCCACCAGTGCTTCCGCGACAGATACGGGGTCTGCACCGGTCACGGACTGGGCGGTGACTGAAAGGAGCTCGGCGTATTCGGGATCCCGGACGGTGCGGGCAGAGCGACAGCCCGCGAAAATCAGGAGAACGGCCCCGAGTGAACGCCAGAACAAGTCGGGGTTCGAAATGCGCATGGAGCAATGTACCGTCCGGACCGAATGAACGGTCGTTCGTTTGCCAGCCAAACTCCGAAAACATGCCCCGATCGGCAGTGCGTAATCCTGATTCAACGAATCTCGTCATCCGCCTCGCTCGGCACATCATTACTCTTATCGGCACAATCCGGACAATCGGTACAGTCCGCGTGATTCGTACTTGAAAAAAACAGGGTTACATTTCGAGAATTCTGGCGATTTCGTCGCACGCGCCGGGAACTCTTTTCCGGAGTCCGCAACATTTGCGCAAGCAAGTGCTTATTTATAATGCTGCCGGAGAAATGAATCATATTCATCCGGGCGCATCACTCTGTTGGATTTCGTGTTGCAGAGAATTTCTCAATTTTTTTGGAATCTTGTGGACGTTGGAAATTCGCTTCTTCGAACGCCCTCTCCATTCCGTAATCGGCGATCCAGTCGCTGGTTATGCCGAACGGCAATTCTCCGACGCGCGAAAAACGTGCCCCGGACTTTATACAGTCATAGATATTCATCGCGATCTCGTCGCGGAAATCGCGGCATGCGGTTTGCGGCACGCGTACGCGCCAGCGCCATCGGGAAGCCGAGCGCCACCTGCACCTTTCGTCTGCCACGCCCTTTGCCTGGGCGCCTCAGGGCCCGCCCCACCTTGCGTCGCCGAGTACGACGCGCAGGTGGACGGCATCCGCAACGAGGTGCAGGCGGCGCATGCGCGGCTGGAGCGGAGCCTGGAGACTGTCCGCCTCTACGTCGACACAATTCTTCCTGCATCCCAGGCCAACGTCGAAGCGGCCAGCGCCGGCTACGAGGCCGGAAATCTCGATTTTCTGAGGCTGGTCGAGGCCGAACGGCAATTCATCGAGCTTCAGGAAAAGCACCAGGAAGCCGTGGCCGAATATCACCGCAACCGTGCCGAGCTCGACCGGGTCGTCGGGGCAGGATTGTAGTTGGCGCTCCTCATCCCGCGCCGACGAACCAGCTTCGCAGCCAGCGCCCAAACTGGCGGGCCATGCTTTGAGTCGGTGGCGATGATGTCGATTGGCCGCCTGAAGGCGGTACTACGAACTTCAGAACCCCAGGACGTCGGCCATCGAGTAGAGGCCGGGCTTTTTGGGGGCGAGGAACTTGGCCGCGGTCAGGGCGCCGTAGGCGTAGCTGTCGCGGGTGTGGCCGCGCACCGTCACGTCGATTGTCTCTCCCATCATGCCGAAGACGATCGTGTGCTCGCCGACGTTGTCGCCCACCCGCAGGGCGTGATAGCCGATCTCGCAGCGCGGACGCGGGCCGGGGCGCCCGTGCCGGCCGTGGACGTGTTCGGTCTGTCCCATCTCCTCGGCGATGATCTGCCCGAACTTGAGGGCGGTGCCGCTGGGAGCGTCCTCTTTGAACCGGTGGTGCCGTTCGATCACCTCGACATCGACCCCCTCCGGGATCTTCTTGAGAATTCGCGCCGCCTCGCGAACCAGCTTCATGGTCAGGTTGACCGCCAGGCTCATGCTGGGGGAAATCAGAACCGGGGTCACCTGCGCGGCGGCCAGAACGCTCTCGCGGCCGTGTCCTTCGAGTCCTGTGGTCGCCACGACGAGTGGAATCTGCCGGTCGCCGCACACTTTGGCGATCGCCACCGCCCCGGCCGGGGTCGAAAAGTCGATCACCACGTCGACGCGGTCGACCAGTCCCGGCTGAATCGTCACCCCGATCTTCCCGATCCCCGCGAGTTCCCCGGCGTCTTTCCCGACGTGCGGAGATTGGGGCGACTCGTACGCCCCGGCGACGACCAGCAGCGGGTCATGATGGGCCAGCGCCACGATCCGCTGCCCCATCCGTCCCCCCGCCCCGTTGACTCCCAGTTTGAATTTCTCGCTCATGACGACGATTTCCCGATTCCGAATGGCTGGGTTGATGAACACCGTCGGCGATGCAGGTCAGGCTGTGCCTGGCGCAATCGCAACGCGACGACCAGTGCGAAGCGCGTCCGGCACAGCCTGACCTGCAG
>JBLMWR010001090.1:0-5195 GCA_050257335.1 Deltaproteobacteria bacterium
CGCTGACACTGGCGAATGAACATGCCCGCATGCTAACGCACCCCTTTCCTCCGCCAAGACGAGTTGTTGTCACTACATCGCGTTTTCAGACGGCGATTCCCAAAATCTGCCCCCCTGGCACTGATGGGAAACGACTTACGTCAAAAAACTGGCACAAAAAATTTCCGAAATGGCGTTTCGCGGCATCTGTTGGGGAAGTTAGGTTAGCCGCTGCTTCTTCCGCATTCGCCGGTTTTTTGTCTTCGGCGAGCAGCTCTTCGACGGCGGCGTCGATGTCGGCGAGCGAGAACTGGGTGTCTTTGTCGGGGTCGATGGCGAACGTTTTCCGTAATTCACCTTTGCGGTCGTACAGCTTGTAATGCGGCAACGCCCCGCCGTCGATCTGGAAGTCCTCGAACGTCTTCTCGTCCGCGCCGTCCACGCCGCGCAGGTTATGGATCGTGGCTTCCTGTTCCCGCAGGAAACTCATGATCTCGTCAGTCTTCTCGGCGTCATCGCATGCCAACGAAACGACGACGAGTCCCTGCGGACCGTATTTGCGCTCGAGCGCTATGGTGTGTCGAAAGTCCTCGCGGCATTTCGGGCACCAGGTGGCCCAGAAATCGACCAGCACCACCTTCCCCGCGTAATGGCCGACCATCGCGTCGTACCCGACCTTGTCGATCCGGTGCAGTTTGATTTCGGGCCCTGCCGGAGTCGCGGCCGTCGTGGCTTTCGCCTTCGGCGTCGCGGCCGCGGGGGGAGCGACTTTTACCGTGCAGCCGGCAAGACAGATCGCTGCGAGGATTGCTATGCCAGCGTACGTCCTGAAACAAGTTTTTCGCACGAAGGGTTTCTCCTGGAGCCTGTCGTCACTGTCCGGACGCTCGCGTGAACCAGGGGGCGGGCACCGGTTCGAAGAGAATTGGTCCCCCCCGCTCGCTGGATCATCTGCTTCGGGGCCGTCTCCGATAAATCGGAAATCCGAAATCCGAAATCTTCGTCACTCGTAGTCGATGCCGCAGCCGCGCTGCAGTGATTCGCGGACGCGCGGCTTCTTTCCTTCCAGCACCGCCTTGACCGCGTCGATCAGGTAATTCTTTTCGGCCTTTTTGCGCTCGAAATTGTCGTCGAATGCCCCCATATAGGCGATTTTGCGCTCGCCGTCCAGCAGAAAGAAATGCGGCGTGACGGTGGCTCCGTAGCTGCGGCCGCTCTTCTGCGTCTCGTCGTAGAGGTACGGAAACGGGAACCCCTTTTCGGACGCGCGGGTTTTCATCTTTTCGAGACCGTCGGCCCCGTTTCGGCTGACGCTGATTGCCACCACCTGTACCGTCTTCTCATATTTCTTCGCGAATTCGATCAGCCGGTCGTCGTACATCTTCGCCACCGGGCAATGATTGCAGGTAAAGACCACGACCACGGCTTTCGCCTCGCGGTAATCGTTCAGACTGTGGGCCTGGCCGTCCACCCCCGGCAGATTTTCCCAGTCGGGGGCCTTATCGCCGATCGCGAGGACGTTGTTGAATTTTGACCTGGTGGCGAAAGCGCCGTCGCTTGAACTTCCCCCGTCGACAATAGCGGCGGCAACGAAGAGGAACGCCGCCGTCGATTGAAGCCGCCACCGGTTGTGGATTCGTGCTGCTGACATTCGATATCTTTCCGGGTCGCGAAGAATGTCGATTTGAGAAGAGTCGAGGAAGAGCCGCGGATGATGTGGATACGCGCGGGTTCCAACTCCGATCGCCGGCTAACGCATTGCGAACTGGGCTGTCGGACGTTCGACCGCTTTGTAGGTGGTGCGGGCGAGGCGGAAGCCGACCGAGCGGTACAACTGGACGGCGGCCAGATTGCAGGCGGTGACTTCGAGATACACGCGGGGAACTCCTGCCGCGCGAAATCCTGCCAGCGACTTGAGAACCAGGGCCCGTCCCAGCCCCTGCCCGCGATGCTCGGGAGCCACTCCCACGTTCTGGATCGCCCCCCACTGCCCCGTCTGCACCACCCCCTGGATCGTCCCGCAATCTTCCCACTGATCGGGAGCAAGATGGCAGGTAATCAGCCACGTTGCCCCCGGCACAAACGTCGCCCGCTGGACGATCTCGCTCATCAGCGACCGGCAGCCGGCGGGATCTCCCAGACTGGGAAAGACGTCCGAGTCGATCTCCGTCCGGAAACTCTCGAATTTCGCCAGCGCGTGCCGTTCGAGCAATGCCGGCTGCCAGGCCGCCCACGCGTACCCGTCGGGCAGCGCCGGCTCGCCGAGCTGCACCCGGTTCAGGTCGATTTCCATCCGAAATCGTTTGTAGTACGTCACGCCCACGGCGCACGCCCGGCGAGAAAGCGGTTGGCGGAAGCAGACCCCGACGCGGTCATCAAATCCCGCTCACCGATAATACCACCCCCGCCCCGGGAGTCAACGAGAGGTCCGCCTCGCACTCGAAATCCCGGTTCATTCGTGCCAAATGAACCGGCGGGGCAAGAGAGGTCGGATGAGGTGGCCCGCATACGTGCCGGGCGGGCGTTCGTGCAGGCCGAAATGTTCGGGTTCGTGGTCGGGGCAGCGGTAGGTCCCAAAGAGGAGATCCATCAGGGGCGAGATGTTGGCGTAGTTGCCGGCGTCGCGGTCACGGTCGTGATGCCAGTGGTGCAGCTCCGGGGCGCCCAGGAGCCAGCGCAAAGGGCCCGTCGGCAGGCGGACGTTTGAGTGAATGTAGATCGCCCACACGCCACGGAAGGCGATGAAGCCGGCGAGCGTCTCCAGCGGAAATCCGAGAACGAATGCCGGCAGATTGATGAGCCCCACCGTGTAAATCGTATCGAGGGGATGCTCGCGATGGGCGGCGAGCCAGTCGAGATGCTCAGCACTGTGATGGACGGCATGGAACCGCCACAGAAAACCGACGCGGTGCTGCAGGCGATGCCCCCAGTAAATGATGAGGTCGCTCAAGAGCACAATTTCCCCCGCCTGGATCCACACACGGCTGCGAGGCGACGCCGGCGCGAACCCCCGGCGGAACGATTCCGTCAAGACCGCTCCGAAAGCAGTTCAGGACCCACAGCACGACCCCTCCCCAGAGAAGATAGTGGCCGAGAAAGAAGCAGAGGTCTGTCAGCCACGCCGGACGGAAAAAACGCTGGCCAGCCTTCGCCGGAAAGCAAAGTTCGAGGGGGCGAAAGACCAGCACGAGGAAGCAGAAACTCAGGCCGGTCGTCAGAAGGGTGAGAGGAAGGTTCATCGCAATCGCCCTGCCTCCGGGATTATCGGAAGCGTGTCGAAGATTGAGAAACACCGCGCGCCGGCCCATTTGCTGCGCTTTGTGCGGGAGGCGAAACCAGGATGTAGGATTTGGAACTGCTCATGAGGGTCGCGCGGTCATCACCTTTGGCAGACCACTGCGGGAGAAAAACTCTATCGGATTTCGAACCGCTCATGTACGTTTCATCCGGTTCATCCGCCAGTCCATCCGGTATGAAGCCATTGATCGGCGGTCGCCGCGCTGCGGCTTCTTCGAGGGCCGAGCGCGGGGGATTGAATGGATTGACATCGAAATCCGGCAGCGGCCGGGAATCCACCGGGCGGAGCCCCGTTCCCGCGGAGACTCCCCGATTCGCTCCGGAATGATCGCCGCGCGGATCCGCTTCGCCGTGCGGATTGAACGCGTTTGCCCGGTACGCGACGAACGCGCCCACAAGCAGTATGGAACTCGCCAAAACTGCCGCCTTGACGAGACGATTCGGTCGACGCATGGCAAAGCCTCCTGAAGGGAAACACTGCGTGCGAGTTCGAGCGGCAAAGTGGATTGTACACCGGTGACTCGTCGCCAACTGTAACGCGACGGTAACATCACGAAAAGACGAATTCTCGTGTTTCTGTCCCGTTCCCGAGCACTGGCCGGGTGTGGGGCGTGGGAAGATCGGGCGACACGGAGGCACGGTTGCCGAATCATCCGGTCAGCTCAACACGTCTTTGAACTCGCCTCCCGCGGTTTCACGGACGTAACGGGGGATGGCATAGCCGGGAAGGCGGCGGCGAAGCTCGCCGATCAGGCGCCGGCCGCTTTCTTCCGCCACCTCGAAATGCGCGGCCCCGGCCACCCGATCGAGTTGGTGCAGGTAGTACGGGATTACCCCCAGATCGACCAGCCGCTCGCACAACCCGGCCTGCGCTTCCACCGTGTCGTTCACTCCCTTGAGCAGCACGGCCTGATTCAGCACCGTGATCCCCGCGCGGACCAGCCGGCGCAAGGCATCGGCACACGATCCGGCAAGCTCCTGCGGATGATTGGCATGAACGACGACGATCGGCGTCGGCCCTGCGTGCAGTAGCAGAGAGAGCAGACGGTCGGTGACGCGTTCGGGAAGCACAATCGGGAGACGGGTGTGCAGACGGAGCCGCCTGACATGCGGGATCGCCGCGAGCCGGCCGCAAAGCGCTTCCAGACGTGCGTCGGTCAGCATCAGCGGGTCGCCGCCGCTGAGGATCAACTCGTGCAGGCTCGGATCGGCGGCGATGGCTTCGAGGGCTTCATCCCAATCGGCCATCCGCCGTGGTTCGTCGCCGTAAGGGTAATGCCGACGGAAGCAGTAGCGGCAATGCACGGCGCAGGCCCCGGTCATCACCAGCAGCGCCCGTCCCTGGTATTTGTGGAGCAGTCCCGGAGCGCGCCTGGCGGCAGAGTCCCCCACCGGATCGGTCTTGAACCCCGGAACGGCGATTTCTTCCAGCCCCAGCGGCAACACCTGCTGCAGCAAAGGATCATTGGGATCGCAGGGGTGGATCCGATCGAGATAGCTGCGCGGAACGAGGACCGGAAAGAGTCGCGCAGCCCGACGGGCCGGTTCACGGAGGTGATCGGGAAGCCCCAGGGCGTCGATCAAATCGTCGCAATCGCGAATGGCCCCGGCCAGCGCCTGTTGCCAGTCGGAAACTTCCCGACCCGGGGAATCGGGGCCGATTTCGGCTGCGGGAGTGGAACTGGTAAAGGAAATTTGCATTTGCTATGCTTCTTGCCGTTCACAGACCGCGAGTAAAAAGAGATCGACCAATGCCACAGATTAATGCCGGTGAATTTCGCAAGGGAATCAAAGTTGTCATCGAGGGCGACCCTTACGACATGCTGGAATGCAACTTCGTCAAGCCGGGCAAGGGGCAGGCCCTGTACAAGTGCCGCCTGCGGAACCTGTTGAAGAATACCATCATCGACAGAACGTAC
>JBLMWR010001091.1:0-4429 GCA_050257335.1 Deltaproteobacteria bacterium
GCCTGCGCGCCCAGCAGCGGCGCGTAGCTGGCCATGTTCGAGCCGACGGTGATGGCCCAGATCGCCAGCTGGTCCCACGGCAGAAGATACCCGGTGAACGACAGCAGCAGCGTCAGCACCAGAAGCAGGACCCCCACCACCCAGTTAAACTCACGCGGGGGCTTGTAACTGCCCGTGAGAAAGACGCGGTACATGTGGAGCCAGACGGTGATCACCATCGCGTGGGCCCCCCAGCGATGGATTTCGCGCATGATCCCCAGAGTCGTCACGTCGCGCAGGGCGAGAATGTCGTTATACGCCCATTCCAGTGTCGGCCGGTAATAGAACATCAGCAGCACGCCCGTCACCGTTTCCACCAGAAACAGGAAGAACGTGATCCCCCCCATGCACCACGTGTACGACAGGGCGATCCCCTGCTTCTTGATCGACACGGGATGCAGGTGCAGGAAGAAGTTCGTCAGCATCACCACGACCCGGTTGCGGCGGTCGTAAGGTGCCGGATGCCGGAAGATGCTCTTCCAGATCTGCGAGTCGCGAATGTAGTCGCCGATGCTCATGGGAAGTATTTTGGATTTCGGATTTTGGATTTCGGATTTCGAAGGGGACGTTCAGCCGACGACCTCATAATAGGAGGCGGGGTCGTTCCACTGTCCCATTTCTTCCTGGAACTTGACGCTCTTGTCGACTTCCAGCATGCCGTCTTCCGACAGCCGGATCCCCGCCCGTTCCAGCGGCCGCGGGGCCGGGCCTTCGAAGTTGATCCCCGTGATGTAAAAGCCCGAACCGTGGCAGGGGCACTTGAACTTCTGCTCCCCTTCCAGCCAGCTCGGCGTGCACCCCAGGTGCGTGCACACCGAAATCAGGGCGTAGATCAGGTTCTTTCCTTTATAGCCGTCGGTGTGCACGATCCACACGCCGTACTGGGCCACCAGCTTCGTCGCGACGGTCCCCAGATCGTAGTCGGCCGGAGGCCCGATCTTGAACTTGCTGGGAGGCTCGATCAGCACGTTCGGCAGCATGAACCGGGCCGTGGCCAGAGTGGCGATGCCGGTCGTCGCCGCCAGCATCGTCCACGCGGCGGCATACGCGGTCCCCAGCAGGTTGGCAATGAGCACGAAGGGGGACAGCAGAATCGCCAGCACAATATTGCGGCGCGTCGTGTCGGGAGGGGGCGCCGCCGGTCTGGCGGCGGCGGGGGTCGGCTTATGCGGCATCAGAGGAGGACCGGCTGGCCTGGCGGGCTTGACCGCGGCGCCGGGCTCGCCCGCCGGCACGCTCGGCCGCACCGCGGCCAGCATCTCCTGGACCGACAGTTTCGGACCCTCCGCGGTCACCGCGGGAGCCCCCTTTGCCGGCGCTTTCGGCTTCTCTTTGGCGAGCGGTTTCTCGCCCGGCGCCGCCTCGGCCGCCGGCGCTTCCGGCGCGCCTCCCTTGCCTGCCGTGGCGCGGGCCGCGGCCAGAATATCCGCCGTCGACTTGGGCTTTCCTCCCGCCGCCGGCTTGGCCGGGGCTTGCGGTTTCGCGACTGGTGCCGCGGGCGCTTCCGCCGCAGCACCCGGCGCTGCTTCCCCTGCCGCCTGGGCACGGGCCGCCGCCAGAATCTCCGCCGTCGATTTCGGCTTGCCTCCCGCTGCTGGCCTGGCCGGCGCCTGCGGTTTCGCGGCTGGTTTTTCAGCCGCAGTTGCCGCGGGCGCTGCAGCAGGGGGCGGGGCCGGTGCCGCGGGAGCTTCGGCGGCTGGGGCAGCTTCGCCCCCGCCAGCTTTCGCTGCCTGAGCGCGCGCCGCTGCGAGAATGTCTTTAGTGCTCAATTTTTTCGGAGCACCGCCTTTGGAATCTTCAGACACAGTCGTCCCCCCAGACAAACCAGATTGCGGAAGAACTGATGCGCAACGGCGCACTGCGACCCCCGGGCGTCCGGTCGCGCATCGTGGAGATTTTGGCATCCACAGTCCGAACTGACAACCGAACCGGGAACGATCTAATGCGGTTTCTCAGAAGCAGGAAGGGGGCGAGAAGGTGTTCCCATAGATGGGAAATGGGGCAGGAAGGTGAAGATGGGAATCGGGCATGTAATCCAGTGACGGAATCGGGGAGTGGACGATCATTGTTCTCCCCTGCTCCCCTGCTCCCCCACTCCGATGCTCGCCTCCATTCTCCCTTTCCCCGCCCCCTGCCCGCCGCCACAATGGACATTTCACGAACAGGAACACGTGCCGCAGTGACCTCCAATCTCATTCGCCAGTTCGAGGACTCCATCCGCCGCGATCCCGCGCAGCGCGGGTTGATCGCCAGCGAGCCCCGGTATGGCCCTCTTTGCCCGGGACACCTCGGAGCCTCGGCGACGCACCTGGCTCGGTTCGGCAAACGCGTCTCCATCGTCACCGGCTTCTTTATTCCGGCAGGCGACCCGCCGGCGGCTGAGACCGATGGCCCCCCCGGCGCCCTCGTCCTCGCTCAGACCCTGCTGGCCCTGGGTATCGACAGCCTGATCGTCACCGACGCGTTTTGCTTCAGCGCGCTGGCTGCCGCGGCGCGCTCGGCCGGCTATCCCCCCGAGCGGCTGATCCGCTACCCGGATCCGATCGAGGTCGGATCCGCAGACGATGCAACAGCGGCGTGGCGGTCTGACTTCTTCGAACGAGGACCGGGAGAAAACCTGTCGCACCTCATAGCCGTCGAACGCGTCGGCCCCAGCCACACCGCCCAATCGGTCGCGCGACAGCCGCGCGGGGGCGAAGCGCCGCTCGCCAGATTTCTCGAGCGCGTCCCACCGGCCGATCGCGATCATTGCCACAACATGCGCGGCGAAAAGATTGACCATTTCGCCGGAGACATGCACCGACTGTTCGAAGAAGCGCCGGTCGAACTGCCGGGGGTGAAGACGATCGGCATAGGCGACGGCGCCAATGAGATCGGCATGGGGGCGGTCCCGTGGGAGGACCTTGAACGGCGGCTATCCGGAGAGCAGTCGGGACGCGTCCCGTGCCGGATCGCCACCGACTGGAACATCATCGCCGGCACCAGCAACTGGGGAGCGTATGCGCTGGCCGCTTCGGTGGCGCTGCTGCGCGGCGCGATTTCCGCCGTTGCTCCCTTCGACTGCCGGCAGCAGCAGGCGGTGCTGCAGGCGATGGTCGAACACGGCCCGGCCGTCGATGGCGTCACGCGCCGCCGCGAGCCGACGGTCGACGGACTGCCATTCCTCACCTATATCCAGCCCTGGGAAGCGATCCGCGCGAAGCTCGGACTGGCGGAGTGAGGGTCGGGGAGGACGGAAGATAGCGGATGGCGGATGCAGGATGGAAAGACTATGCGGCGACCGAATTGGCTTCCGACGTCTCCCCCTTTAGCAAGGGGGGGGGACAGGGGAGTCGCGCTGTTTGCCAGTCCGACATGAAAGCATCGTCCCGACTTCCCCTGGTTGAAGACGCAATAGGGGCAGGGGTGGGTCGGGTGAAGTGGTTTCCGGTGAGGCAATTGCAGAGTCAAAATCAGAAAACGCGATCACGAGCATGCAGCGGGAAACCTCGCGGCCGCGCTTTCTTCTTGTCTCCCTGGTCGTCCACTCCCCCACTCCGTCGCTCCCGACTCCGTCACTCGGCGACAGCGCCACGCGTCCGCTCACGGGGGAACTGACGCCCCCTGCTCGCCTCGCTCCAGATTCCCCGGCGCTTGTCCCGGGCCTCGCGCTCGGCGGCGCGGAAGCGGCGTTTCATGGCTTCGCTGTAGGGATGATTGGTGATCGCGCGGCCCATCCCGGCGCGAATCAGTTCCTCGTTGAGAAACCAGTCGCCCAGGAAGACATACGCCAGCACGCGGTCGTACTTGTCGTAACGTTCCTTGTCGAATTCGAGTCGCACCATTCGACCTTCGACGTGCGAACGAGTGAATTCCGAGGCTTCCGGGCCCCAGCGCTCGACGGGCGTATGGGGACGTTTCGTCTCGGGCGTATCGACGCCCAGCAGACGGATGTGCGTGCGGTCGGCAAGGAGCAGCGTATCGCCGTCGATGACGCGCTGCACGAGCGCCGTCGCGCCGGGCGCGTGGGGGACTGGCGGCGCGGGCTCGTCGAAAAAGGAATGCCAGACGGCCAGGGCCAGCAGCCCGACGACGATCACCAGACGCAACGTGACCGTGCGTCGGGGAGCGGGAAATCGCCGGCGGCCCCTGAAGAATGCGGCTGGCATGGGTCCTCCTGACCTGCGCAAAAGTACGTCAGGCTTACAGCCTGACAGCAGTGTGCCGCCGCGCGTCCCCTGCGGGTACCCGGCCAGCACATCCGGCACCGAATCGGCAAGTGCGAAAGGGCTGGCCCGGTCCCCGGATGAAACGCATGAATCCACAGGGCTGTCAGGCTGTAAGCCTGACGTACTGCGGGTTACCAGCCCCCGTTGCCCGCACCGGCCTGGAAGCCCATGCTGCTAATTCT
>JBLMWR010001092.1:0-5811 GCA_050257335.1 Deltaproteobacteria bacterium
GGGGCTGGCAGGCGCTGCTGCTCCCGCAGATGGACGCCAGCACCACCGCACTTGACTTCCGCCGGCCGAAAGGCGGGCCCCCCAACGGCCCGGCCCTGCAAATCTCGCTCTCGTCCTACCGTTGCCCCAGCGCCAATATCGACGGCGCCGGGATCGCGTACTGCAATTACCGCGGCTGCACCGGCACAAGTACCGGCAACGGCGCATTTTTCATGAACAGCGCCATTTCCGACCGGTTCATCAATGATGGGTCGAGCACGTCCATTCTGTTCGGCGAAACGCAGTTCGGCTTCTGGGGGGATGGCGCGAGTTGCTGCGCGCGGGTCCCGTTCCCCACAGAAAACCGGCCTCCCATCGACTGGTACAGCGCCCTGACAAACGCCCAGACGGGCAGTACTTTCGTGGACGTGGTGACGGGCACCGCGCCCGCGTGGCCGGGGGCTACATCTCCGCCACAGTACATGATCTTCGGTTTCGGCAGCGCCCATCAGGATGCCGTCATGTTCGCCATGGCCGACGGTTCGCAGCGACCGATCAACAAGTCGATCAGCCTGCTGATTCTCGACGCTCTGGCCACGATCTCGGGCAACGAGCGCGTCAGCGACGACTTTTAATTCCGCATGACCCCGCACATTCCGCTCCCGGCGCAGACGACCGACGAAGCCTTTCTGCGGCAGATTTTCGTGCGCGACCAGATGGCCGAGTGGTCGAAGCAGCCCCTCGTCATGGAACGGGCCGACGGGGTCTTTTACTGGGACGTCGCCGGCAAGCGCTACTACGACGCCATCGCCGGCATTTACACCGTCTCCGTCGGTCACAACAACCGCCGCGTCATCGAGGCCATCAAGCAGCAGCTCGACACGCTGCATTTTTCGCCGCCGATGCACGGCACCAATCCGGTCGCCGTGCAGTTGGCGAACCTTTTGGCCGAGATCGCGCCGGGGGACCTGTCAACGGTCAAGTTCGAGTGCGGCGGGTCGGAGGTGACCGAGGCGGCGATCAAGCTGGCGCGGCAGTATCACCGCCTGACGGGGAACCCGGGGAAATACAAGATCATCAGCCGCTATCAGTCGTGGCATGGCTCGACGATGGGGTCACTGGCCGCCTCGGGACTCAAGTCGCGAAAGACGGTCAACGAGCCGCTTCCTGCCGGCTTCGTCAAGGTCTTTCCCCCCACCTGTTACCGCTGCCCGTTCGGAAAGAGCTACCCCGACTGCGGCATCACGTGCGCGACGATCGTCGAGAGCGTCATCGACATGGAGGATCCTGCGACCGTGGCGGCGATCATGGTCGAGCCGATCGGCCATACCGGGGGCGTCATCGATCCGCCGGACGAGTATCTGCGGATTTTGCGCGAGATCTGCGACAGGCACAACATCCTGCTGATCTTTGACGAAATCATCACCGGCGTCGGCCGCACCGGACAGATGTTCGCGGCACAGACCTTCGGGGTCACGCCCGACGTCATTTGCACCGGCAAAGGAATGAGCGGCGGATTCATCCCCCTCTCGGCAATGATCTGCCGCAAGGGAATCGCCGAAGCTTTCTGGGGGCCGATCGAGAAAAACCCCGGCTTCGTCGAAGGGCATACCTGGGAAGGAGGCCCGGTGGCGTGTGCCGGAGGAGTCGCCATCATTCGCGAAATCCTCGAACGCGACCTGTGCCGCAATTCGCGCGAACAGGGGGCCCGGCTCAGGCTGGGGTTCGAGCGGCTCGCGAAAAAACACGGAGTGATTGGCGATATCCGCGGAAAGGGGCTCTTTCAGGCGATCGAGTTCGTCGCCGACCTCAAATCCAAAGCCCAGTTTCCCGCAAAGCCGGGTTTCGGCGTGCGAGTGGGCAAGCGGGCGCTCCAGAAGGGGCTCTTGTGCCGCTTCGATCCCCACTGGATCGCCTTCGGCCCTGCGCTCACCGTGACCGCCGAACAGATCGACGAGATGGTTGCGATTCTCGACGACAGCATAGGCGAGATTCTCGCCGAATAAACTGCCAAAGCCTCTCCCGCACGACAAGCCCACGCGCTGCGTCTCGTGGGTACCGCAAATGTCCCTCTCCCTTCGCCTCAACGTCCTTCGACCCGCGGCCTGCAGCGACTGCGGCCTGTGCTGCGAGGGGATCGGCTCGCCCGTGGCGGTGTACGCGACGCGGCCCGGGCTGGAGGCCCGCCATCCGTTCCGCCCGGAAGGTCTGCCGCCCGAGCTGATCCGCGAGATCGACGAGCACTTTCTGGGGCTTTTCCGCGGGCAGGAACCGCAGGAACAGTGCCTTTGGTTCGACCCTGTCGCGCGGTGCTGCCGGCACTACGAATGGCGCCCTCAAGTCTGCCGGGATTACGAACTGGGGGGCCCGGCCTGCCTGTCCCTGCGTCGCGAGCACCTTGCCTCACAAGACTGAGTGAATCAAGACGGCCCGGTTCACCGCAAGCCCACGGGCCGCGCCCCGTGGGTACCGCGCGACTCGCATCGCTACGCTCCCTTCGCTTTCGCCTTCTTCAACTGCGTGCGGAGGATCTTCTTCGTATTCTTTAATTTTCTGCGCTTGCGTTCGCCGGCGTGATTGGCGCCCATTCGACGGTCTCCTGAGGGAAAAGGTTTTCTCGGGTGTTCGTTCTGATCTATGGACAATAACAGGGGATTTCGGACAGTCAATGCCGATGGAAAAGACGGCCTTGCTGCGCCGTTCTGCGTTCTACCGGTGTCGCAAAAACATCCATGAACGAGACAAGGAGAGGGAGAGACAACGAAAAAATCCCGGCAGCTTCGCCGCGGTCTGTTCTGCCTGTCTCCTTCTCGTCTATCCTGCGCCTCCCGCTCGGCCTTCCAATCCTTCATACGGGTGCAATGACATGCACTCGCCAGCCGACGACTTCCAGGCGACCCTGGGCGAACAGCCGGATGGCCTCGGGGTAAGTCTGGCATTCGGCCGCAAAGACGCGGGCCGCCAGCACGTCGGGAGTGTCGTCGTCCTGCACGGGGACACATGACTGCAGAATGATCGGGCCGTGGTCGTAGAGATTGTCGGCGAAGTGCACCGTACAGCCGCTGACTTTGGCCCCCCGTTCGAGCACCGCCTCGTGCACCTTGTGGCCGTAGAAGCCCTTCCCGCAGAAAGCCGGAATGAGGGCCGGATGGATGTTGATGACCCGGAACCGGAAGTCCTCGGGAATCTCAATCAGGGCCAGGAACCCGGCCAGCGCGACGAGATCGACGCGGGCCTCGCGGCACAGGGCGAAGATCGCCCGGGAAAATTCGGCGGTGCCGGCGAAATTGCGGCGTTCGACGACTTCGCAGCGCAGCCCGGCGCCGCGCGCCCGCGTGACGCCGCCACAGTCGGCCCGGCTGGCGACGACCAGGGGGATTTCGGCCTGAAGCCGGCCCGCCGCCATTTTTTCGAGAAAGTTCGTGAGGGTCGATCCCCCCCCGGAAATGAGGACCCCCAGGCGGATCGGCCGGTCGAGCGGAGTGGCGATCGGTCGGTAGGCCGTCATCAGGATCGGGAGCTTTCAGATTTCAGGTTCGTGGGCTGAAGTCAGTCTGCAAAGAGAGCGAGAAGAATTGTGACGGGGAGCGCGCCGGATGTCGAGGGGTGAGTCGCGAATCTCGTTGGGGCATTTGATGTTGCGCCGCGGGGGACGGAAACCTGCGTTGACACGCAATCCGCGTTCCGTATAATTCGCTCCGCCTGCGAGTCTGCATGCCGCAGGCCCTTCTTATTTTAACGCAGGGATATCGAGTTATGGCAGGAAATGTGCTGGAACTGACCGACGCGAACTTTCAGACCGAAGTGCTTGCCAGCGATCAGCCGGTGCTCGTCGATTTCTGGGCGCCGTGGTGCGGTCCGTGCAAGATGATCGCCCCCACGATCGACGCGGTGGCCAGCGAATATGCGGGAAAGGTGCGGGTGGGGAAGCTGAATACCGACGATAACGCGAAAATCGCCACCGAGTACAACATCAGCGCGATTCCGGCGCTGCTCGTCTTCAAAGGGGGACAGATTGTCGACCGGTTTGTCGGCGTCGTGAATAAAGACAAGCTGGTCTCGTCGTTGAACCGCCAGCTCGGCTGAAGGCCCCTTCCGTTCGCCAGGGAAAGGACTCCCGGAATGAGCGAACCGTCGAATGCACAACCCGCCGCTCCCGCGCCGGCGCTCGACGAGCGCCCGGAGCCGGCGTCGTCGTTGCGCATCGACCGCCCGCACGTCCCGGCAGCGGGCGAAAGCGGAGCGGAAGCCGCGCGCCAGAGCGCGTTTCCGGCGCGGAACGTCCCCGTGCATGCCGCATCGGGAATCGACGTGCGGCTCATTTCTTCGCTCGACGCCGGGCCCGCGGGCGGCCCGCAGGAGAGCGACCACTATGCACTGGAAACCGAGCAGATCGCCGCCCATTTGCGGCAGCAATATGCCGATCTCGATCGCCGCGAGCAGCTCCTGCACGCACAACTGGCGCAGCTCGACCAGGAACGCCGCGAGCAGCGGATGTGGGCCGGCGAGCTCGAAGTCGGACTGCAGGAGCGGGAGTTCGCGATCGCCCGTCAGGAAGCGGCGCTGGCGCAGCGGGCCGACTCCTGCGTGAAGCTCGAAACCGAGCTCAAAGAACTGCACGAAGCGCTGTTGCGCGAGCGGCACAGCCTGAACGCCGAACGCGACCAGTTGACGCAGGACCGCGAAGACCAGACCCGGTCGCTGGAGGCGCTTCAGGCCCGGCAGCACCAGGAGCTCGAACGGCTGCGTGCCGACCTTGCCGCCGAACACGAGCAGGCCGAGACCGAGCTGAAGCAGCAGCGGATCCTGTTCGACAACCGCCACCGCTTCCAGCAGGATCACCTGCAGCGGACGATGCATGAATTCGAGAAGGTTCAGGACGACTTTCGCCGCGAACAGCAACTGTCGCGAACCCGGCAGGAAGAGACGCAGGCGCAGAACCTGCTGCGCAGCCGCCAGCTCGACCGGCAGCGCGACCTGCTCGACGACCGGCAGCGCTCGATCGAGCGCGAGCGCGAGGTGCTGCTGAAAGAACGGCGGGCGTTGGAGGGCCGGGTGGCCGCCGATGCCGAAGAGCTGCGCCGCGAGCGGGCCGCCTGGGAGTCCGATCGCGATTCGCAAAAGGCCGACCTCCGCCGCCAGCAGGACATGCTCGCCCTTCACGCCGAAAACCTCGAAACGCGGCGGCAGCGGCTCGACCGGCTGCGGGCTGAAATGGAAGAAACGAACCGGCAGACCCTCGAGCTGCGGCTGGCGGTCGAGGAGGCGTCCGCCCAGCTCACCCAGTCGGCCGGCGCCGAAGTCACCAAACGGCGCATCGACGAGGCCCGCGCGATTCTCGCCGAATATTACCGCCACACCCGCGAGTCGCTGATCCAGCAGCGTCAGGAGCTCGAACAGGCCCAACTGCGCGTCCACCAGCAGCGCGAAGAATTTCGCGCTGAACGGCAATCGCTCGTCGAATGGGTCGGCCAGCAGGAGACGCAGCTTGCCGCGCGCGAGAAAGAATCGATCCGCCAGCGCGACGCGATGGACCAGCGCGAATCCGCCTGGCGTGCGGCCGCCGAGCGGTGGACCAATGAAAAGCTCGAGGCCGAAACGGTCATCCGCGACCTGCTGAAACGGCTCGGCGAGCGCGACCGATAAAGGGTGCCGGCTGGCTCCCGCCGGCTGCATTCGTCGAACGCCCGTCGTGCCGTTGTTCAGTGAGCAGCAAGGTGACCGGTCGGGCCCTCGCGCTTCTCCCGACCCTTCGTTAAATGACGCGACGGCTTCACCCGCACCCGTCATTTCCACGCGCACGAACTGGCAAACCTGGTGCGAAACCGCGAT
>JBLMWR010001093.1:0-5041 GCA_050257335.1 Deltaproteobacteria bacterium
GGAACCATCGTGTCAAATCGGCTCTTTAACTCGGGATCGGCATCGATGTCGATATCCTTCATTTCCGGCAGGTACTCGAGATATTCCGCCAGCACGGCTTTGGCATCATCGCACAGGTGACAATCGTTTCGGGAATAGACGATCAGACTGCGAAATCGCCGACCGGGCGCAGACGGCTTCCAGTTGGGGCCTGCGGCATTCGGACGGCGCTGCAAAACCCATCCCGCCGCACAAGCGACGAGGGCGAGCGCACCCCATAGCGTGCGGTGCTGGTACCACGACTGCGGCATGCTCCAGGGCAGGGCGTATGTGGTGTCGAGCAGAATCAGGAAGAGCAGCCCGATTCCAAGAAAAAGCGCCACGCTGCCGGCGAGTATGCGTCGGGCGTCGGTCGGTGCATCACGATTCATCGGTGTATGCCAGTTGTGAATTCGGCATTGGGTCGCAGGT
The DNA here is from genome assembly GCA_050257335.1 of Deltaproteobacteria bacterium. GTDB lineage: Bacteria > Planctomycetota > Planctomycetia > Planctomycetales > Planctomycetaceae > JACQFH01. The sequence continues at coordinate 451 of JBLMWR010001093.1, forward strand.
CTCGCCTGCCGGGCGGGACTCCATCCGCAGATTGTGGCGCCAGGCTTCCTCGCGGCGTGCCCGGGAACCGCTTGAATGCAAGTTTATTGGCCTGCCCCCCGAATTCTACGCTCGCCGGCACATCGCTGTCAGGCTGAAAGCCTGACCTACGATGCGGGAACGACCTCCACGAGGTTGTCGAAAAACGTCGCGCCGCCCCCCATGTCGGTCAGCCGCGTCGAGGTGGTGGCGTTGGCATTGGCACGGTCGCCGGAGAGTTTGTTCCACCAGATCCCCGGAGCGACCACCACTCCCGGACGGACGGAATCCCCCACGACGGCGACCGCCTCGAAGCTCCCCCGGTCGTTAAAAACGCGGACGCGTTCCCCGCCCCGGATCTTACGCGCTGCGGCGTCCTCCGCATGGAGTTCCAGCTCCGGCCGGCGCGCCGCCCGGCGCAGCGAGTCGATGTTCACGAACGTCGAATTCAGGAAATGCGGCGATGGGGGCGAAATCAACTGCAGCGGATACCGTTCCGCCAGCTCGGAATTCGACTCCACCGACTCGGCCGGCGGAGTATAGCCCGGCAGGGGATCCAGCCCCGCCGCAGCCATCCGCCCCGAATACAATTCGCATTTGCCGCTCTCTGTGGGAAATCGTCCTTCCGCAAAGGGTGCGAACCGGGGCGGGATATTCAGCCGCAGCGGTCCCTCGGAGATCAGCAGATCGAGCGTGATTCCCCGCAATGCGCAGGGGGTGCTGCCCGTCCCTTCCCACAGCGCCTCGCGTGCCAGTTCTTCGTCGCTGACCTGGAACACCGCCGGATCGAATCCCAGCCGCGCCGCAAGCTGCCGGAAGACCCACGTATTCGAGCGCGCCTCGGCCAGCGGCGAAATGCACGGCTGGTTGGCCTGCACCCAATGATGCCCGTACGCAGTATGCAGATCGAAGTGTTCCAGTTGCGTCGTTGCCGGGAGCACGAAGTCGGCGTAGTCGGCGGTGTCGGTCGGAAACTGCTCGTGGACGACGGTAAACAGATCATCGCGTTTCAGGCCGGACAGCACGCGCCGCTGGTCGGGGGCGACGGCCGCCGGGTTCGAATTGTAAACGTACAGCGCCCGCACGGGTGGGCCGGGGAGTTCGCCGTGCAGGGCCTCCGCCAGTTGCGACATGTTGACCGTTCGCGTCCCCGCGGGGGAAAGATCGGGACGTTCGAGGGCCTGGTAGTTCAGGGGAAACATCGAGCTGGTCGATAGCAGAACGCCCCCGGCGTAATTGCGCCAGGCCCCGACGATGGCCGGCAGGCAGGCGATCGTGCGGATCGCCATTCCGCCGCCCCGATGCCGCTGCAATCCGTAATTCATCCGGATGGCCGCCGGCCGCGTCTGTGCGTATTCGCGCGCCAGCCGCTCGATATCGCCCGCTTCGAGACCCGTGATCTGCGCGACGCGTTCGAGCCCATACTCGCGAAGCACGCGCTCCCGCAGCTCTGCCGCACCGACTGTGAACCGGTCGAGATAGACGCGGTCTTCCAGCCCGTCGCGGAAGATGACGTGCATCATCCCCAGCGCAAGGGCGGCGTCGGTGCCCACGCGCGGCAGAATGTGCCAGTCGCTGCGTTCGGCCGTCCGGCAGCGGTAGGGATCAATGGTGACGATCTTCGCGCCGTGCTGGCGGGCCTGGCGCATCAGCACCCACAGGTGCGTGTTCGTGACGGCGGTGTTCGATCCCCAGTTGATGATGTACCGGCTCTCGGCGAACGCTTCGGGGGCCATTCCGACACGGGCCCCGATCGTATACGTGTACCCTTCCCCGCCCGCCGTGGCGCAGATCGTGCGGTCGAGCTTCGAGGCCCCCAGCCGATGGAAAAAGCGCCGGTCGAGGCTCTGGCTCTGGATCTTCCCCATCGTGCCGCAATAGCTGTAAGGCAGGATCGCCTGCGGCCCATCCGGACCTTCCGCGATCTCGCGAAACCGCCGGGCGATCTCGTCGAGCGCTTCATCCCAGGTGATCGGCGCGAACTGACCGGTTCCTTTGGGGCCCGATCGGCGGAGCGGATGCGTCAGCCGCTGGGGGTGGTACACGCGCTCGAGGTATCGCGAGACCTTGTGACAGAGGAACCCGTTGGTGAACGGATGACCGCCGTCGCCGGCCAGCGCCACGGCGCGATCCCCCTCCAGCGTCACCAGCATCGAGCAGGTGTCGGGACAGTCATGTGGACAAACCGCGCGAACGGTGGTGATCCTGGTCATTGGACGAAAGACGGCGCGCTATGCCGCCGAAGTGGGTGTGAAGGTTGACGTATCTTTCCCCATGTTGCCCATTCCCCGGCCGTCATCAAAACCAGAGGGCGCCAATAAAACCAAGTTTGGCTCATAGAATTCAGCTCGATCCGCACTGACTTTTATGAAGATTCCTCGGGTATTGATCCAAAGAAATCAAAGACCACCATAAAAATCAACGTTTGATCAGGCATGTCCATTTTTGGACGGAAAGTCATGGAATCCCGGACTGACAGACAAGTCTCGCACCATCAAGTACCGGCAAACGGCGGAACTCTCGTCTGCCGGCGCTGCATCCACTCCGCCCTCTCGTTCACCATCCATCCCCAGCCGTCGCTCCCGCGTTCCGCCCGTCTCCCGACATCCCGCATTCCGATCTCCTCATTCCGCACTCTTTATTCTGTCTCCCGAACTGTGATTCTGGCAATTCCAGAATGCCGAATCTGGAAATCCCGGGCAGCGATTTTCGAAAATACTTTCCAGATTTTGATTTTTTTTCCAGATTTGGGACCACCTCGTGTACAGCCGGCGCTGCCGACTACGGAACCGTCAGCGCCCCGTTATTGACAGTGATCGTGGGGCCGGCGAGCATAATCGACGCTCCTTTTCCGTTTTGGATCGTGACCCCATCAGGCAACTGGGAAAATACTTGCGGCCCGTCGGGAGATTGGGTAAGGAAAGGTTTCCTGAGGAAGGCCAAAGACTCTGTTGCCAATGGCAGCCGCTGTTCTGGATTCAAATCGCCGATTTTCAGCCGAGACATCCAAGCATGAAGCGCACATCGACGGTCGTCTTCCAATCCCTCCTGGCGGTGTTCGTGCTGGCCGGGATCTTGAGGGCCGATCCCGAATCGCTCGTCCCGTCGGCCGCAAGGAAGGATCTTCCACTCCCGGGTGAGACGTTTCTCATCAAGAATTCCCCGGCATTCGTGATGTTACCTGCAGAAAACCTGCGACGGAAACCGCAGCCGTGGATCTGGTACGCACCAACCCTGCCCGGCTTGCCCGACGTTCACGAGAAATGGATGCACGAGCGGTTCGTCGCGGCCGGCATCGCCGTCGCGGGTGTCGATGTGGGGGAATCGTATGGCAGTCCTCGAGGTCGCGCCCTGTTTACGGACTTCTACCGGGAGATGACGGAGCACCGTGGTTTCGCGTCCAGGCCGGTCCTGCTTGGCCGCAGCCGGGGAGGCCTCATGATCTGCAGTTGGGCTGTCGAGCATCCGGAATCGGTCGCGGGGCTTGCGGGAATCTACCCGGTCTTTGACTTTCGGACTTATCCCGGGCTCGACAGGGCGGCCCCGGCCTACGGGATGACGGGCAAGGAACTCGGCGAACGATCAACGGAGAACAATCCGATTGAACGATTAGCTCCCCTGGCGAAGTCAGCCGTACCGGCATTCCTCATTCATGGCGATGTCGACACGGTGGTCCCCCTCAGGGAGAATTCGGCGGAATTCGTCCGCCGCTACGAAGCCGCAGGGGCCGGCGCGTCGGTTAAACTTGTGGTGGCCAAGGATCAGGGGCACAACTATTGGGAAGGCTTCTTCCGGTGCCAGGAACTGGTCGACTTTGTGATTGAGCACGCGCGCCATGGCGCGAAGACGGATGCCAAACCGGGACAAGCTGCGAAGTAAGGCCGCCGTGGCCGGGCCAGCGCCATGACGAGCGTTTTCCGCCCTCCGGCGGCTCGCCGGTGATATTGGGCGGCATGGAAAGCCTGGCGGACTTTGCGAGTTCCTCGCTCGATCGGGCGTCGGGCCACGTCTGGGATCTGACCGTCGAATTCACACGGCCGCGCGCAGCCACCCGATGCGTTCTGTACGGTCTCTCTCCGGATGCTGGACAAACAGGTTCCTGTTCCCTCTGGGCCCGGCAGCCGTAGCGAGATTCCCAATGACTTCACCGGGCAAGAAACCCGGCGTGGCATTCTGGGCGACCGCAGTGGTAGTCGTGGTCCTCGTAGGATATGATCCTCGCTGCCGTGTCACGCTCCGTCGTGATGGATCAGAATCAACGCTCAACGCAAGGAGTCAATTCGTGCCACAGGGAAAGATCAAGAAAATCGTTGGCGACCGTGGTTTCGGGTTCATCGAAACGGAACGCGGAACAGATTTGTTTTTCCATCACTCGGAAGTGAAAGAGGGAAGCTTCGATCATCTTCAAGTGGGCGATCGCGTGGACTTCACCGAGAGCAGCGGAAAGAAGGGACCGTGTGCCACAGATGTGCGGCCGGTAAAGTGAGAGGGCCGAAGTGATCTGCCCCGCGTGCGGTCCGCGGAATTCCGCATTACAATCTGCAATTGCGTCAAACACGAGAGAGGACGATGG
>JBLMWR010001094.1:0-9803 GCA_050257335.1 Deltaproteobacteria bacterium
ACGACGTATGGATCTTCCCCGTTTCGGGGTTGATCATCTGCGGCAGCGCATCGAGGTACGTCCCCTTGAGCTTCGTCAGCACGCGATGTGCGAGAAGCAGCGACGGAAGGGGATGCTGCAGGGCAAGCTGTTCGAGCACCTCCTGGTCGGTACTGGCGCCGGTCTTCGTCCTCTTGATCACCGGCAGTCCCAGCTCGCTAAAGAGGACCTGCTGCAACTGCTTGGGCGAATCGATGTTGAATTCGCGCTTCGCCAGCGCGTAAATGTCGCGCTTGATAACGTTCAGGCGCTGTTCGACCGCGCGGCTCTGCTCGTGCAATTGCCCGGCATCGACGCGAATGCCGTTGTACTGCATCTCGACCAACACCTCGATCAGCGGGCGTTCGAGATTCCAGTACAGGTCCCACAGGCCCTGGTCGCGGAGCTGCCGGCCGATGCGCTCGGCCAGCTCCCAGGCGACTTCCGCGTCTTCGACGGCGTATTCGGCGACGAGGGGAATGTCGACTTCATCCATCCGCTTCTGAAACAGCCCCTTGCCGATGAGGTCCGAGATGGGAATCATCTCGTGCCCGAGATGCTTGCGCGCCAACTCGTCGAGGCTGTGGCTGCGGGCGCCGGCTTCGAGCAGGTAGCTCCCCACCATCGGATCCATCCCGATCCCGCGCAGCGCAATCCCGGTCCGCTTGAGCACGAGCATGTCGTATTTGATGTTCTGGTTGGTGACTTCGACCGCGGGATCTTCGAGGATGGGCCGCATGGCAGCTACGGCAGCGTCTGGATCGACCACGGTCTGTCCGGCCGGCCCGCGGACCGCAATGTAATGTCCCTGGTGCGGCTCCCAACTGATGGCCCAGCCGACGATGTCGGCCCGCATCGGATCGATGGCGGTCGTTTCCAGATCGAGGCAGAACTGCCGGCGCCCCTTGAGTTGGGCAATCAGACCCGCCAGCTTGTCGGCGGTGTCGACGATTGTGAACGAGAGGGAGCGTTTGGCGGACTTGATGGGAGCGGCGGCAACGTCGGAGGGGGCCTGGCGTGAAGAGGCAAGCACCGGTTCATCCGTATCTGCGCCGGCGAGAGCGGGAAAGAGGTTCCCTGCGCGCGGGGCCGAAGCCTCGCGCGCGGCGGGGGCGCCCGTGGGCACCGCGGCGCCGGTCAGGGCGCGGACTTCGTCGCCGAAGCGGCGGAACCCCAGCTCGCGGAATAATTCCTGAAGCTTTTCCGGGTTCCAGTGCCCCACGCGGGCCGCTTCCCAGTCGATCGTAATCGGCAGATCGCGACGGAGGCGGACGAGCTCACGGCTGAGGCGGGCCTGTTCGGCGAACGCCTTGAGATTTTCCCGAAGTTTGGCTCCAGGGGCTTCGTCGGCGTGGGACAGGACCCCCTCCAGAGTCTCGAACCGGGTCAGAAGCGCGCCGGCTTTCTTCGGGCCGATCAAGGGAATGCCGGGGACGTTATCCACACTGTCCCCGACCAGGGCCTGAAAGTCGACGACCTGATCGGGGCCGATTCCCCACTCGGCCCGCAGGCCGGCCTCGTCGAGGTACTGATCTTTGCGGACCTGGTAGATTTTGACTCGCGGGCCCAGAAGCTGCCGGGCGTCCTTGTCATTGGTGACGATGCACACGTCCATGTCGCGCTTTTGGGCGGCGGCAACGACCGTGGCGATCACGTCGTCAGCCTCCCAGCCGGGGACTTCCAGCACGGGAATCCCGAAGGCGCCGATCGTCCTGCCGACCAGCGGAAACTGCGGCCGAAGCTCGTCGGGCATGGCGCTTCGGTTCGCTTTGTACTGAGGATACAGATTTTCCCGTTCGCCCGGCCCGCTGGGGTCGGTGGCGCACAGCAGGTGCGTCGGCTTCTTCTGGCGGAGGATGTTCAGGATGTCGCGCGTAAACCCAAACACGGCGTTGGTCGGCAGGCCGTGCGGGCTGGTCATTTCCGGTATTGCATGAAATACCTGAAATACCAGCGAGGAAACGTCGATCAGGTACAGCAATTCGGGCATAGGCGCCATCGGAGGGGGTCGATAAGAAACAGGCCCGCGGGGGGGTGCCGGCGAGTCTGCGGAACTCCTGCGCCGCCAGCCCGGCGCGGTTATGCCATGGCTGAGACGGATATGCATTATGCGGGCCGGACGGAGGAAATCCCAGCCCGGCAGGATATTAACCCAAAGCGCCAGTGAGGGAGCACATGGTTTCGCCCTCGCTGGCGCTTCGGGTTGGTAAGACAGTGCGTACCGTTTGCGAGGAGGGTCGCCGACCGGCCATCGCCGCAGTTTCAAATGAAACAAACGCTTCTTGACATTGGCCGGAACCGTCATCACAATCGTTAGATAAGCAGGCGTCCCCCTCACTTCTCGCAGCCCCCTTCAGCTTCCGGAGTATCGTCCGATGGCAGCCCCCTCCAAACCGACCGGCGTCCATTACGCACTCGTCGTCTTCGTGCTCATCAGCATCGTTTGCGGACTGGGCTGGCTGCTGGCGTACAAGGGGGCCAACAGCATCAGCGACTTGCGCGCCGAGCGCGACACCGCCAAGAAGAATGAAACGACCCAGAAGAAACTTGCGGACGGGTACTACGCCGACCTCACGAAGATCAAGGAACTGCTGGGGGCCAAATATGAAGAGGTCGGCGACGGTTCGAACCCGAACACGGTGGCCGGCGCGATCGTCAAGCTGATGCGCGATTACAACAAGGGGGGCACCGATCCGACTTTGAGCGGAACGATGGTCAAGCAGGACCAGTTTATCGGCAGCACCTTGACGGAACGTGACACCCTGCAGGAGAACCTGGCCAGGGCGATCGCCGAGTTTCAGCAGAAGGAAAAAGAACTCAACGCCGCGCTCGCCGCCGAAAAGGCCTCCCGCGAGGCCGCCGACAAGAAAGTCGTCGATGCGGACAACGAGCACAAGGAACTGCAGCAGAAAAAGGATGAAGACATTGCCCAGTTGCGAAAGGCCATCGCCGACGAGCAGCAGCAGGCCGGAGAGTTCAAGGACGCGGCGGAAAAGAAAATTAAAGACCTCGAGACGCGCATCACCGGCCTGACGCAGATCAACAAAAAACTTATCGCCGAACTCGATGAGAAAACTCGCCCCAGCTTCGAAGTGCCGGACGGCTGGATCCGCTGGATCGACCCGGTCGGCAAAAAAGTGTGGATCAGTCTCGGCGAGGCCGACGGCCTGAAGCCGCGCGCCACGTTCAGCGTCTATAAAAAGACCAACAGCGGCATCGGCCGCGGGACGCAGAAGGGGCAGGTCGGCGGCCAGGACATCAAGGGGGCCATCGAAGTCACCCGCGTTCTCGAAGCCGATCTTTCCGAAGCCCGCATCATCGACGAAGATCTCTACGCCCCCATCGCCAAAGGAGACCCGATTTATTCTCCGCTGTGGAGCCCGGGACGCGGGGAGGCGTTTTCGATCGTCGGCATCATGGATCTCGACGGCGACGGCAAGGACGACCGCGATCTGCTTCTCGAACAGGTGAGAACGGCCGGCGCGACCGTCGACAACGACATTGACGAGAAGGGCGTCCTCCGCGTCAACGGCAAGATTCCCGACGACAATAAACCGCGGATTACGGAAAAGACCAAGTTCGTCGTGATCGGCAAGATCGGTGAAATCTCCGAAACCGCCGATCCCGACGAGATCGCCACGATTCAAAAAATTCAGGAACTGCGGAAAGAGCTCGAAGACGCGGCCCGGGAACGGGGCGTCCGCGTTCTGAGTCTCAGCGATTTCCTGGTGTACATCGGCTACAAACAGCAGCGCCGGCTCTTCGTCCCGGGGGGCGACATCCCGTACAAGCTCAAGGCCGGCTCGCACAGCGCGTCGGTCGACGAATCGTCGGGTTCGTCGCGGAAGAGCGGGGGGACCACCAGCAGCGCCTACTCGGGGGAGAAAGGGACGAAGGCCAAGACCTTCACTGGCGGCAGCACCTCGGGAAGCGGCGTTTTCCGCAAGTAACTTTAGGCGGTCAGTTTCGCACACGCACCCCGGCTGCCAGGGAGCAGCCGGGGTGCTTCTTTTCACGTCCAGTAATTCCGGTCCAGCGTGCGGTAGTTGATCGCCTCGTTGAGATGGTTCGAGGTGATGGGCCCGCTCTGGTCGAGGTCGGCGATCGTCCGGGCCACCCGCAAGATCTTGTCGTGCGCCCGCGCCGACAGACCCATCTCTTCCATCGCCGATTTGAGCAGCGACTCGGCGGCCGAATCGAGCTGGCAGTGCTTGCGGATCTGCCGCGGCGTCATGCGCCCGTTGAGCGTCGTCCGTTCCGACCGGAAGCGGGCTTTCTGGGCCGCTCTGGCCGCAACCACCTGCTCGCGCATCTGGCTGCTCGTGGTCCCCGAGCCTTTGTCCGACAGCTCGCGGAACGGAACGGGAGCGACTTCCAGGTGGATGTCGATGCGGTCCAGCAGCGGGCCGCTGATCTTGCCCACGTATTTCTCGATCTGCAGCGGGCTGCAGTTGCACTGCCGGCGAGGGTCCCCCCGGTATCCACAGGGACACGGATTGAGCGCCGCCACCAGCATCAGGCTCGCCGGAAACGTGACGCTCCCCATCGCCCGCGAAATCGTGACGTTCCCCGATTCCAGCGGCTGCCTGAGGACCTCGAGCGTGCGGCGGTTGAACTCGGGAAGCTCGTCGAGAAAGAGCACGCCGTGATGTGCGAGGGATATTTCCCCGGGCGAGGGGGTGCTCCCGCCTCCCACGAGGCCGGCTTCGCTGACCGTGTGGTGCGGCGAGCGGAAGGGGCGCTGCAGGAGCAGCGACTGGCCGGGATTGAGCAACCCCACGGCGCTGTAGATCTGCGTCGTCTCGACGCTTTCGCCGGGGCTGAGGTCGGGCAGAATCGTCGCCAGCCGCTGGGCGAGCAGCGTTTTGCCTGTTCCGGGACTCCCGATCATCAGCAGGTGATGCCCGCCGGCGGCGGCCACGGTGACGGCGCGCTTGGCCATCTCCTGCCCCTTCACGTCGGCATAATCAATTTCGTAACCGGCGAACTTCGCCTGCACCTCCTGCCAACTGAAGGGAATCGGGTCGAGTTCGAGCTGCCCCGAAAAAAAACCGACGGCCTCGGCCAGCGACCCGACGGCGACGATTTCGACGCCGTCCACCACCGCCGCCTCCTGGGCGTTGGCGCTCGGGACGAGCAGCCCCTTTTTCCCCTGTTCGCGGGCGGCAATCGCCATCGCCAGCGCCCCCTTGACGTGCCGGACGGTTCCCTCGAGGGCCAGCTCGCCGACCGCCGCGTACTGCTCGAACCGGTCGGACTGCAACTGTCCGCTGGCGACGAGGAGCCCCAGGGCGATGGGCAAATCGAAGGAGGCAGCCTCTTTGGGAAGCTCGGCCGGGGAAAGATTGATCACAATCCGATCGACCGGCCGGTGGTAGCCGCTGTTGACCAGCGCCCGTTCGATGCGATGGATGCTCTCCTTGACCGCCCCCTCCGCCAGCCCCACGACGATCGTCTTGGGCATCGCCCCCGGCGAAATATCGACCTCGACTTCAACGGGAGCGGCCTGAATTCCGAACAGCGAGTACGTATAGAGTTTGGAGAGCATGCAGAAGGCGGGTGCGGAAGTTCAAAACCGGCGAGAATGACGTCCACCTATTGTGGAGCCGGCCGGCGCTCGCCGCAACCTTGTCTGGCGAGGTTTTCGATTACGGGCAATCCCCATCGCCTTTCGTGCCGCAGATGACGGACGGTTTTTAAAGAAGGCGATGAAGAACCGCGGATGTCGCGATACGCGCGGAAGGAGGATCAGGATATGCAGGTTCCCTTCTGCAGTACGGAACCAACTTCTTCCGGGCCTCCAGTTTTTTCTGTGCGATGTACCTGTCCGTAATTTTCCCGTCTGTCCCTTTCCTGGGTTTACGGCCCCACGGGCGCCCCCTGCGATTGCGGGCGCGCGGGATCCGGGTGTGGCGTTCGGGGGCGGGATGCGTATAATTGAGACTCTGAAATTCGAAATCATGGGCGAGACACATTCGAGGAGAGCGAAATCTGTGAGTCGATCACGACTGTGGCTGCTGGCGGCGGTGAGCGGCGGCGCGATTATGCTGCTGGCCTTCGATCGAGGCCCGCGGGCGGCCACGGCCGATGGCCAGCCGGCGCCGGACGGCGAGTACGGCACCATCACCGGGCAGTTTCTGCTGGAAGGTGACATTCCCAGGCTCCCGCCGCTGGTCGAAAAAGGAAACACGAAAGTCAACGACCCGGCGATCTGTGCCGCGGCGGACATCCCCGACGATTCGCTCGTCGTCGATCCCAAAACGAACGGGATCGCCAATATCTTCGTGTATCTGCCGAAGGCCGGGAAAGTGCATCCTCGACTGAAAGCGAGTGAAAAGAAGGAAGTCGTGTTCGACCAGAAGGGATGCCGGTTCATTCCGCACGCGCTGGTGGTGCGAACCGACCAGGTCGTGCGGGTCAAGTCGGGCGACAATTGCACGCACAACACGAAAACCAACCCGCTCCGCAATCAGGCTGTCAATTTTGCGCTGCAGGCGAACGATCGAGCGGGAGTCGAGGTGAAGAACAAGGCGCCCGAAAGATACCCGATCGAGGTGCAGTGCAACGTCCACAACTGGATGACGGCCCGCTGGCTGGTGCTGGATCATCCCTACGGAACCGTCAGCGACGAGCAGGGAAAATTCACGATTGCCGATCTTCCCGCGGGAGAGCACGAGCTGGTGATCTGGCAGGAGCGGGTCGGCCTGATCGACAAGAAATACAAGGTCAATGTGGTGGCGGGGAAGACGACCGACGTGGGAACGATCCCGGTTCCGGCGGCCCGATTGATGGAGAAAAAGTAAGGTGCGCCAACACGTCGGCTGGGTGCTGCAGCTTCTGGTGCTCATGTTTCTGCCGCTGGTGATCGGCTGGCAGCTGTTCTTTGGATTTCCTCTCATCGCCATGCCGGGCTGCGTACTGGTGGCGATCGGAGTCTTCTCGCTGGGCCAGGTGCTGCGCAGGCCGTGATGTCGATGACCGCTGGGTGTTGGTCCGTGTACCGGTTTTTGGCAAAGTAACAATTGCGAACACGGGAAGGGAAAACCGCGGATGACGCAGATACGCGCGGATAACCAGAGTGGGACGAAGCAGTTGATCCGCGCGTATCCGCGGCATCCGCGGTTCTTTGTTTTTGTTGTCATGGCAGCCGCCGTGTGGCTGGGGACCGCCGCCCCGGCGCTGGCCCAGCGCGACCCAGCACCGGCCGCGGCGCCGGCGGTGTTTCTCGACACCGATCCGGTGGCGGCGAAGATGCTGGGGGCAGCCCGCGATTTTCTCGCCGCCCGCCAGTGGGGGGATGCCGTCGATCTGCTGCGCCAGATCACCGACCAGCACGGCGATCGGCTGGTGGCAATTGAACCGGGGCGATACGTCAACGTGCAGACCTTCGCCGACATTCTCGTCGCCAGCATGCCCGCCGAGGGGTTGAAGCAGTATCGGGCGAAAACCGACCCGCAGGCGCGGCGGTGGTTCGAAACGGCCCGACGGCTGCACGACGAAGAGGGGCTGGAAAAGGTCGTGCGCAAGGCGTTCCTGAGCAGCTACGGCGACGATGCCCTGCTCCTCCTGGGGGAGCTGGCCTGGGAGAAGGGAGCCCTCGCACGGGCCCGCGGGTACTGGGAAAAACTCATTCCGCCGGCGACCCGTCCCGAAGCGGGGGAATTGCCCATGCAGTTGAAATTCCCCGACAGCGAAATCGACCCTGCGCTCATCAAATCCCGCCTCGTGCTGTGCAGCCTGATGCAGGGAAACACCTCGCGCGCTCAAGCCGAATACGAAGCCTTCCGCGAAACGTATCCGCAGGCCGCGGCAACATTCGCCGGCCGTCATGGCAATCTTGCCGAAACCCTCAAGGCCCTCGTTGCCGCTGCAGGAGAGGAGCGCCGTGCTCCGCCCGCCGGGCCGGAGGCTGCGACCTTCGCGAGCAACCCCGGGCGCAACCAGGTCTTCCCGCGGGCCGTCGACGTCGGAGGCGTGTTGTGGTCGCTGCCGCTGAAGGAAATGCGGGTCGAGCGTCTGGCGCGGGGCGAGGAGGGCTTCGACCGCTTCGATCGGTCCGACCGCGGGCCGGCGGCGCTGCCCATTGACGTTCCCAGTTACTATCCAGTGGCCTGGAAGAATATCGTTTTTTATTGCGACGAGGCCGAAGTCTTCGCGTGCGAGCTGGCGGGCGACAAACGGGGCAAGGCGCCCTGGGGAAACGAGGCCTGGATTTACCGGCTCCCGGCCGAGCTCCAGCAGCACGCGCCGGCGCAGCGGCAACGCGCCGGGCTCCCCCGCTTTACGCTGTCGATCGATCGGGGCAAACTGTACGCCCGCCTGGGGGCAATCGCCGCCCCTGGCAGAAATCGCGGCTTCCGGCCCTCGCCCAGCGTGCTGGTGTGCCTCGATCTGGCACGGCAGGGAGATCTGGCGTGGATGATTAAAGCCGAGGAACTGGATGCGGAGGCGGGCAAATGGGTCTTTGACGGCGCCCCTGTCGCCGACGGGGGAAAGGTCTACGTGGCGCTGCACCGCAACGATCCGCAATTGCAATTGAACGTGGCCTGTTTCGACGCCGCCTCGGCCAGGCTTCTGTGGAATCGGAAAGTATGCGGCGGCGTCGAGCCGATCGCGGGAGACCTCGACGAAGTCCGGCACCAGTTGCTGACGCTGGCGGAAGAGCGCCTCTATTATTGCACCAACCTCGGGGCTGTCGCCGCGCTCGACGCCCGCGACGGAACCACGCGCTGGGTGACCACTTATTCCCGCGTTGAATCCGAGAATGTGGCGGCGTTCAACAAGCGTCAGCTCCTGGGGCCGAATCCCTGCCTCTTCCACGACGGGGTCGTCTTCGCTGCCCCGACTGACGGCGACCGCATCCTGGCGTACGACGCCGAGACGGGAATTCTGAAATGGGACCAGGAGCTCAATGGAAAGGTCCAGCAGTTGATCGGGGTGAGCGGAACGCGGCTCATCGCCGCGGGGGAGATGCTCTGGGCCCTCGATGCGGAAACCGGCCGGGTCGTGTGGCGCGACGGCCGCACCGCCCCCGAAGCGGCGACGTGGGGACGGGGGGTCCTGGCCGGCGGTCTCGTCTATTGGCCGCGCCGCGAGGAAATCCGGATCGTGGATATCGCCACCGGGCAGGCCCGCCGGCAGATCGATCTCGCCGAGCAGCACGGCCTGACGGGCGGGGGAAACCTGACGATCGCCGGAGACATGCTGCTGTGCGCCCAGTCCGACCGCCTGGTCGCCTTCAGCCAGTTCGGCGTGCTCAAGAAGCCCCCTCGGAATGAGCTGGTGCTGCAGCGGAAACGTGGGGCAGGTTTCTAACCTACCCGTCCTCCTTCCTGCGGCGCCGAACATCGCACAGATGCGAGAAGGCGCCGGGGGACGACCGGTTCCGATTCGTTCCCGACTTTCGCTGTTCCTTTCGACCCCTTTCGCAAATGAGCAACACCACCTGGCGCGTCGCGGTAATCGGCGGTGGCCTGTCCGGGCTGGCGGCGGCCTACCGTCTGCAGGAGTTGTGCGCCCGCGACAAACGGCCCCTCGACCTGGTCCTCTTCGAAGCCGGCACCCGGCTGGGAGGCATCGTCGGAACGCGCGCCATCGCCGGCTATCGGGTCGAGACGGGCGCCGATTCGTTTATCACCAGCAAACCCTGGGCGGTCGATCTGTGCCGCCGGCTGGGGATTGAAGACCGGCTGATTCCGACAGACGCCCGTTATCGCCGTTCGCTCGTCCTGCGCAACGGCACGCCGGTCCCGGTTCCGGAGGGCTTTCAGTTGCTCGCGCCGGTC
>JBLMWR010001095.1:0-4055 GCA_050257335.1 Deltaproteobacteria bacterium
CGGCACGACCCCATCGACTGCGCCACCGAGATCCACCGCCACGCCGAAAACGTCGCCCTGACGCTCGGCCCCGACGGCTCGATCCTGATGCACGACGGGCAGGCGATCCCGATCGAGGGAGTCAAAGCGAACGCCATCGACACGACCGGCGCCGGAGACATGTACGCCGGGGCGCTGCTCTATGGCATCACCAACGGCCTGAGCTGGAAGGACGCCGGGCACTTGGCGTCACATGCCGCAGCGCGGATCGTCGAGCAACTGGGAGCGCGCCTCGCGCGGCGGTTTACGGCCGAAGAAATCCGGGCGCTGTCCCGATAGGCGTCGATATGGTCAAAGAGTCGAAATGGTCGAAAAGACGTCTCCCCCCACAGCAAGGGTGGGGCAGGGGGGGGGTCAAGTGGTTTGACGGGGTTCGTCTGCGGATTGCGGGATTGTCCTTGACGCAAAGAAACTCCATGAGCGGTCGCGAAACGGCGGCACTGCCCCCGGCCGAGTGGCACGCCCTGAGCGCTTCAGCGAAGGGCGTGCCATCCGTCTCAGTCGCGCGGGCGATCGTCGCCGGATGATGCCGTCGCCCGGGGGAGCGCCGCAAGGTTGGCGCCGGCGTCGCTGAAATTGTCGTCGCCGCCGATCGCGGGGTTGTTGGCGGCCTGCCGGTCGAGCGAGAAATCATTGGGCAGCAGTTCCGCAAACGGCTTCGCGGTCCATTGCCGGCTATTCCATACGACCCCGTCAAACCACGGGCTCGACTCCGAAGCTTCGGTCAGGTTTCTGCGCCAGGCGGCGGCATCCCAGGTTTCCGTTCGCCCCAATCCCTCGGTCGAGGCGATCGACCACATCGTCTGGTACCGGTCGTAGAAGTTGTTTTTCCCGGCCCAGAACAGCAGCGCTCGAAAGTCCTGCGGCGGAGAGTTTCCCGTCATGGCCACCAGCGGTGCGCCGCTGGAATTGCTGAAGATGCTGTTCGACGCCGAGACGTGCACCGGCAGCAGCTTGCGCGGGGCGTTGCCGCTGTCGCAGCGAATCAGGCCCCCTTCCAGCACGCAGGTGACGTGTTCCAGCCGCAGTTCGAGCTGCGCGTTCTCATGCGCCGATTCCGAATGCCCGCGGGCCGTAAGCAGCGTTCCCTGCAGGGCCACCGCCGACTGCTTCACCGCCAGCCGCACCGGTTCCGCGTGCCGGACAAGAAACAAGTCCCCATCGCCGCGGACGAGCGAATCGGTGATTTCAATTTCGAGCGGCGGCTTGGGCTGCACGCCGGCCACCGGCATGTCGGGCATCATGGCCCCCGGCCGAAGCTCGATTGCCGCCAGGGCCCTCTGCCCCGGATTGAGCAGCGTCAGCGTCACCCCCTCCAATCGGAGCGAGTCGGCACGCTCGAGCGAAAACAACGACCATTGATCGGCGGACACGGCCTCGTCGACCGACAGAACGAGGTCGACGCCCACCAGATCGAGCGACCCCGACGGAATCCAGACGGCCCGCGCCTGGTACGAATCGGACGCGGCGGCGGTCGGCCGGAACTCGACGATCGGGCGGTACCCCCGCGCGGCGCGAATCTTGACTCTGCGGTTGATCCGCACCGCCGTTTCGCGCCGCCGGCCGGTATACCGCAATTCGATCACCGCCCCGTTTTCGCGGACCGACGAGCAGGCCGCTTCCAGCGTCTTGAACGACCGCGCGGGAGAGTTGTCGCGCCCCAGAACGACGAACACTTCTTCTTCCACCGAGACCGCGGGGGCCGCGTCAGCGTCAGGACCGTGCTCGGCCTGAGCGGTGCGCGGCAGATCTTCCACAGTCGCTCCCTCCGGATCGGCATTCCGGGCGGTCGCCGCCACCGGCTGCCCCGGCGACAGCCCGCCGCGTGCGGGGACGAGCAACAGCTCGGCAACCGTCTTCGGCGCCGCGATGCCCGAGCCATACTCCTGCGCCTCGAACCGCGGACCGATCGCGATCCCCCCGTCGTTTCGCCCCGTCCCTGTGAGCGGGACCGGAGTGATCTCGGCGCCGGGGTCGTCGGGGCGGGCGTTCCCCTCGTCGCCGGTTGATTCACGCGATCCACCCGGGCCACGCCCCCGTACCAGCGTCGACGGGTCATCCTCGTGCGGAAACTTCGCGTCCTCATCGGCCTCGCCGCCGGGACTCGTCTCTTCCCGACGCGCCCGGTGGGAACCATTCGCGCCTTTTTCGGGTTGCGGACGATCGGCGTCTGTTCCGCGTCCGACCGCGTCGCCACCGGATCTGCTGTTGACACGAGACAGGCCTTTCCCCTCACTGTCGATCTGGGAAGCGCCGGTTTGCGAGGCTGTCGTCGGGGCCGGCGGAAAGAGTCGCTCGCCGAATTCCATGTAACCCACGATCAAAAACAACAGCGCGGCGGTCACCATCCACGCCAGATGCCGTTCCCAGAACGACGCCTGTTCGGGCTGCGACGCCAGCCACACCAGTCCTTCGGGGCTGACGCTGCGCAGCCCCAGAGCGCCGGCCACAAGCATCAGATCGCGGACCAGTTGTTCCGAAGACTGGTAACGCCGCCGCGGGTCCTTGGCCATCATCTTGCGGACGACGACTGACAGGTTCTCGGGGACCAGGCGGTTCTTGAGCGACGGATCGGGGGCCTCGTCTCCCTGGTGCTGCAACAGCTTCTGCAGCACCGTTCCTTCGGGATACGGCGGCTCCCCGGTCAGCATGTGGTACAACGTGCATCCCAGCGAATAGATGTCGCTGCGCACGTCGGCGGCCCGCGGGTCGCGGGCCTGTTCGGGAGAGATATAGTCGAAGGTTCCCAGCGTCGTGCCCGCGACCGTCAGCTCGACTGCCTGATCTTCCCTGTTTTCCTTCCGCGCCAGCCCCAGATCGACGAGCTTGGCGCGGCCGGCGGGGGTGATAATGATGTTCGACGGCTTGATGTCGCGATGCACCACCCCCTGGGCCGACGTATGCACGAGCGCCGAGGCGATCTGCAGAATGTAGTTCACCGCTTCGCCGACCGGCAGGCGTCCCTGCTGCGCGATCAGATCGCGGACGTTGGTGCCGTTGATGAATTCAAAGGCGATGTAGTGCAACCCCTGGTCTTCGCCGATGAAATAGACGCGAGCCACGTTCTCATGGTCGAGCTGCGCGGCGGCCTGGGCTTCGTTCTTGAAGCGCTGCACGATGAGCGGGTCTCGCGACAGCGCGGGGGGAAGCACCTTGAGCGCCACGACCCGCGACAGTCGCGTGTCGAGCGCCCGGAACACCGCCCCCATTCCCCCCGTCCGAATCCGCTCGATCACCGTGAAATGCCCGAGTTGCACCCCCGATTGCGCATCGAACGTCTGCACCGCCTGCTCGTCGTCGGTGGGAAACAGGACGCGGACAATGCTGGACTTCGCCGACGATCCGGTAAGAGCCGGTGCGTCGGCGATCGGAACAGGGACGGCGCGACGCTCCGGGTTGATCACCGTTTGCTGGCCCTTGTGCGCGCGGACCACCGCTGCTTCTCCCGGCCGGGCCGGGGAAGCCGCCGACGATCCGCTTTGCCGCACGGGTTCATTCATGAGTTCGTGTGGAAGACTTTCGGCGGAAGTGGCCGCTGTCGCACGCTGACGGGCGGCCGCTCCTGTTATGATGAGGGGGCTGATCCGGATCGGGTGCAGGCGAAACCGCGCTGTCCCTGCTGTTCCGACCCGGTCGGCAGGACCACATGACGGTTAGAAAGAGCCTACCTTGCCGGCGACTGCGAACGCAGAATTTGATAAAATGCGCCGGGGGAAATCCATTTCCATCACCTCTCTCCTGTATTCCTCTGATGTCAAGCCGTCGCCTCGAAAACCGCAGAAGCAGCCCCCGGAGCACTGCCGGCGACCGTTTCGGCAAGGGACGTGCCTCATTTTCCGCTGATCGCGGCCTGCGATCTTTCGTCAATGGCTTCCAAGTAGCGATCCAGTTTTTCAATCAGAGTTTGCGAATAATCGTCGCTGCCGAGCAATGCGGCCGCATGCGTCCGCACCGCCGCGTCCGCGATGGCGTCACGTTCCTCGGGTACCTTATACGACCGTACCAGTTCGTCCAGG
>JBLMWR010001096.1:0-5665 GCA_050257335.1 Deltaproteobacteria bacterium
GGGGCGGGTACCGATTCGATGAGAACTGGTCCCCCCGGTGCGGCCAAGTGTGCCATTGAGGCGCCGCAATCCCCGCTGCGTGCCAACGCAGGCGAAACATAACCGCGGATACGCGGATTGACGCGGATAATTGCCGGGCTATCCGGTATCATTGATCCGCGGCCATCCGCGTCGTCCGCGGTTCTTCTTTTTCCGTTTTGACCTGACCAGCGAGCGAGACTTGCTCCCCGGAATTGCCGTGACTGAGCTCCTTCAAAAACTCGCCGCGCTCAGCCCCTCGCTGGATGCCGGGCAAGTCTGGCCGGCGGAACAGTTCCGGCTGCTGGCGGAGGCCCGGGTGCTGGGGTGGGTCATTCCTCGCGAATTTGGCGGGACCGCGGTCAGCGAACGAGAGCTGCTGGCGGGCTACGTCCAGCTTGCCTCGGCGTGCCTCACCACGACGTTCGTCCTGACGCAGCGCAATGGCGCCTGCGGGCGGATCGCCGCCTCGCACAACGAAATGCTCAAAACTGATCTCCTTCAGCGCCTGGCCCGCGGCGAACTGTTCGCTACGGTCGGCATTTCCCATCTGACCACCTCGCGCCAGCATCTGCGGATCCCCGCAGTGCAGGTCGCCGAACAGAGCTCCGGATTCCGCTTTTGCGGCGAGGTGCCGTGGGTCACCGGCGCAGGTCACGCCGATTATCTGGTGACCGGCGGAACGCTCGACGACGGCCGGCAGATTCTGGCGGCAATTCCCGCGAAACAGCCGGGTGTCGTCATTGAACCCTCCGCGCGCCTGTTGGCGCTGGGAGCGTCGCATACGTCCGCCGTGCGGCTCGAAAATGTCGTGGTCGATCGGCACTACCTGGTTGCCGGGCCGATTGAAAAGGTGATGAGGCAGGGGAGCGCCAGCACCGGTTCACTGGGGACCTCGGCTCTCGCGGTGGGGCTTTCGAAAGCGGCGCTCGAGCACCTGGCAGCAGAAGCCGCCGTGCGTCCCGATCTGGCCCCGATACTACAGCCCCTCACGGACGAGTGCGAGGCTCTGGAGGAGACGCTGATGAGGTCGGCGGACGCGGGCTCTCCTGCCGGGAACCCGGTGCTCTCCTCCGAAGCAATCCGGACGCGGGCCAATTCGCTGGCTTTGCGCTCGACGCAGGCGCTGCTGGCGGCATCGAAAGGGGCCGGGTTCGTGTCCGGTCACTTCGCCGAGCGCGCCGTGCGCGAAGCGATGTTCTTTCTGGTGTGGTCATGCCCGGCCCGGGTGGTGGCCGCGGCGCTGCGCGAGCTGGCGGGGTGCTCGTCAGGCGGGTAGGCGAGCGTGCTGCAAGCGACGCACGACAGTACCCACGGGACGCGGCCCGTGGGCTTGGCGCCGCGCTACCTTCGATCTTCTAACTTCTGCATTCAGCCACGGCCGCCTTCGCAGCACGTTTCGCAGATCGTGTGACACTGCGCACATTGCCGTTTGGCGCGAATCTCGAACAAGGGCCCGCCGCACACCGGGCACGCAGGCCGGCAGGCGTTCGGCGCCTCGCGATCTGACAGGCTGGCGGAATTGCCGGCGTCGGTCTGAATCTGCGGCGACATGATCGTCCTCTTCCTGAGAAATCCTGCTGGCGAACCATCCTGTGCGCGTCGACAGCCGCCATGATGCCGGGATTTGCTCGGCTTGTCAAACCGGCATCGTTTCCCATCGTTGCCGCTGGGCAGGTTTGCAGGTAAACATGAGGACCATGCCAGACACCGCCTACCTTACCGCGCCGGTCGCCTCGACGAAACTCCCTCCGGGCATTCCCTATATCATCGGGAACGAGGCCGCGGAACGGTTCAGCTTTTACGGGATGAAGGCGATTCTGGTCGTGTTCATGACCAAGTACCTGCTCGATTCCCGCGGAAACCCGGCGTGCATGACGGAAGAGCAGGCCAAGGAGTATTACCATCTCTTTGTGGCCTCGGCCTACTTCTTTCCGGTCTTCGGGGCGATTCTCGCTGACTTCTGGCTGGGAAAGTACCGCACGATCATCAGCCTGTCGCTGGTCTACTGTCTGGGGCACCTGGCACTCGCGGTGAATGACACGCGGATCGGCCTTTTCGCGGGCCTGGCTCTGATCGCGATCGGCTCAGGAGGAATCAAGCCGTGCGTTTCCGCCAACGTCGGGGATCAGTTCGGGAAATCGAACGCGCACTTGCAGGAAAAGATCTTCGGCTGGTTTTATCTGTCGATCAATCTGGGCGCATCGCTCTCCACGATGATCACCCCTCGACTGCTCGAGAAGTTTCCAGGGTGGCTGGCCGCGACGTTTCCCGCGGCATCGCCGGAAGCACGGGCGAATATTCTGAAGCTCGGCCCGCATCTGGCGTTCGGCCTGCCGGGGCTGCTGATGCTGATCGCCACGTGGGTCTTCTGGAAGGGACGTTACAAATTCGTCCATATCCCGCCCCGCGCGTGGCGCAACGTGTCGCGGTCGCTGTTCGGCGAAGGGGGCAAGTCCCTGCTGCGGCTGATTCCGGTCTACGTGTTCGTGGCGGTGTTCTGGTCACTCTACGACCAGACGGGGTCGGCGTGGATCCTGCAGGCTGAGAAAATGAATCGCCATATTCTGGGGTTCGAAGTGCTGGCGTCCGAGATTCAGGTGGTCAATCCGATTCTGATCCTCATCCTCGTCCCGTTTTTCACGTACGTCGGCTATCCGCTGATCAACAGCGTCTTTCGGTTGACCCCCTTGCGGAAGGTCTCGCTGGGCTTGTTTCTGATGGTCGCGACGTTTTCCATCAGTGCCGTGGCCCAGCAGTTGGTCGACACGGGAATGAAACCCAGCGTCGGCTGGCAACTGCTCGCCTACGTGGTCATCACGTCGGCAGAGGTGATGGTTTCCGTCACGTGCCTCGAGTTTTCGTACACGCAGGCACCCCCTGAGTTCAAATCGTTTGTGATGTCGATGTACCTTCTGTCGGTTTCGGCAGGCAATCTTTTCACTACGCTGGTCAACAAAGTGATCCAGAACCCGGACGGCTCGGTGAAGCTGCAAGGAGCGCAGTATTACTGGTTCTTTACGGCGGTAATGCTCGGGGCGGCAATTCTCTTCATCCCGGTCGCGAGATTTTATCGCGAAAAGACTTACATCCAGGAGGAACAGCCCCCGACGGCGTGAGCCAGCGTCCGCCGGCTCAGCTCAATTCGTCCACCGGCCTGCCGTGGGGGACGAGCGGCGTGGGGCGGCCGGCGAAATCGTTGACGTGGGTGTCGGCGGGAATGCCGAGATACCGGTACCACGTCGCCAGCATATCGTTGGGAGTGAGCGGCCGTGTGTGCGGCTCGTCTCCCCGGGCGTTCGTCGAGCCCACGACCTGCCCCGTCGGCATCCCGCCCCCCGACATCAAGAGCGACATCGTTCGCGACCAGTGCTCGCGCCCCGGTTGCCCCTGAAAGTTGCTCAGACGCGGGGTATGTGACATCTCGCCGGTGACGACCAGCAGTACGTCCTTGTCGAGACCGCGGTCGTACAGGTCCTGCACGAGGGCCGAGACGATCTGGTCGAGCACCGGGAGGCGGATTCTCATTTGTTCGAAGATGTTCCAGACGCTGGCGTGGTCGTCCCAACTGAAGGCTTTTTGCCCGGGCACGCAGGGAAAATCGACAGTGACCAGCCGCACGCCGGCTTCCACCAGCCGCCGCGCCAGAAGACATTGCTGCCCCACCGTGTGCCGGCCGTAGCGATCGCGGGTTTTGGGATCTTCCCGCGAGAGATCGAATGCGTCGCGCGCCGCGGTTCCGGTCAGCAGGGCGACGGCTTTGCGGTCGAACTCATCCATCGACGCCATCAGGCCCCGCGAATCGATCTCGCGGCGCAGATGATCGATCTGCGCGAGGAGCGTCATCCGGTCGGAAAACCGGCCCTGCGTCACGTCATTCAACGCGAGATTGGGAACCTGGAAGCCGCCGGCGTTCGGGTCGGCCGTGACGATCAGGGGTTCGAGCCCGCCCCCCAGGTATGCCGGGCCGTTGTAGCGGATTCGCGGCAACGCCACGTGCGCGGGAAGGCCGGTGCGGCGCTGGCCGAGAAGTTTCGCCGCCACGGCCCACAGGTCGGGATGTTTCGGCTGGAAAGGGGGCGCTTCGGCCACCTCGCCCGGATAGCCGGAGAGCATCGTGTGCGTGCTGCTGACATGTCCGGGACTGTCGTGCCCGAGCGAGCGGACGATCGCCAGCCTGTCGGCCATTCGCGCCAGGAGCGGAAGGTGTTCCGAGATTTCGATGCCGGGGACGCTGGTGCGGATCGGACGAAACTCGCCGCGGTACTCGAGCGGCGCCTCGGGCTTCAGGTCGAAAGTCTCCATGTGGCTGGCCCCGCCCCACAGCCACAGGACGATCATGGCCTTGTCGGAGGAGGCAGCGCTCGATTTCGATTCGGCACGCGACTGGGCGGCCAGCAAGCTGGGGAGAGTCAACCCGGCCGCGCCGGCAACGCCGGCACGAAGAAAGGCCCGGCGCGGCAAAGTCCCCGGACAACGAAACGCGTTGTGACTCGCCGTCGGAGGGAACGACATCGAAGGATCCTTGTGAACTTTGTGACGCCACAAGCATAAACAAATGCCGTTGTGCTGACAATCGGAGACGGTCCGCACCCTCCGGCTCGGGTGCATCCGTTAATTGGAGCGAATGCGGGCACATTGTCGGAACGGAAGACCAGAGGTATCATCCGGCGCATGGACGGAACTCGATTGC
Source organism: Deltaproteobacteria bacterium (assembly GCA_050257335.1). Taxonomy (GTDB): domain Bacteria; phylum Planctomycetota; class Planctomycetia; order Planctomycetales; family Planctomycetaceae; genus JACQFH01. The sequence continues at coordinate 4,712 of JBLMWR010001096.1, forward strand.
GCGTCGGTCTGGGGCATGACACTCACCGCCTGGTGCCGAATCGGCGGCTGAGGCTGGGGGGGGTGGCGATCGAATTCGATCGCGGGCTGCTGGGGCACAGCGACGCCGATATTCTGCTGCACGCCATTACCGATGCGATCCTGGGCGCGGCCGGGCTGGGGGACATTGGCGAGGCGTTCCCCGACACCGACCCGGAGTATGCGGGGATCGACTCGGCGATTCTCCTCACGCGGGCCCTGGAGCGGGTGACGGCCGCGGGTTGGCGGATCGTCAATCTCGACTGTACGATTTTTGCCCAACGTCCTAAACTGGCCCCGTACAAACCGGCCATCCGCCGACGGCTGGCCGAGCTGCTGGGGCTCCCGATCGAGGCGATCAACATGAAAGCCAAAACAGGGGAACTCGTGGGGCCGATCGGACGCGAGGAGGCAATGTCGGCGGACGCGGTGGTGCTGATGGAGAAAGTGAGCGGCTGAGTGCCGCTCGGACCCACCGGACGCTGCCGGTGGGCTTGGTGTGTAAATCCGAAATTCGAAATTCAAGATCCGAAATCCGTCTCATGCCGCTTCGCGTTTACAACACGCTCACCCGCACGAAAGAAGACTTCCAGACGGTTGTTCCGGGCAAGGTGGGGATGTACCTGTGCGGGCCGACGGTCTACAAGCCGGCCCACATCGGGCACATGGTCGGGCCGGTGATCTTCGACGCCATCAAGCGTTACCTCACGTATCTGGGGTATGCCGTCAGGTTCGTGATCAACATCACCGACGTGGACGACAAGCTGATCGTGCGGGCGGCGGAGCGGCAGACGACGGTGGAAAAGCTGGCCCGCGAGATGACGCAGGATTATTTCGACAACCTGAAGACGATGGGAGTCGATTCGGTCGATCTGTTTCCGTACGCCACCGAGCACATCCCCGAGATGCTCGACATCATCCGCCGGCTGATCGACAG
>JBLMWR010001097.1:0-14189 GCA_050257335.1 Deltaproteobacteria bacterium
CTCGACCGCTTCCGTGACGAACTGTGGCCGCAAGGTGCTTGCGGAATAACGGGACAGGGCCAGCAGCAGGGCCCGCTGCGCCGACTCGTCTGTCTCGACGCTCAGCCGCGCCAGAACGCGCCGCGGATCGGCGCCCGTCGCGGCCAGGCGGTGGATGAGCCAGGTGCGGGTGAAAGGATCGGCGGTTTCGCGGAAGGACGGCCAGACGGAGTCGGCGCGGTCGAGAAGGAGCAGGGTGACGGCGACGTTCGCCTTGCGCTGCGCCAGCGCATCGCGCGCGGGTTCGGAAAGGACGGGGCGCCGCCAGACCGAGGCGGCTGCCGGCGGCTGATCGACCCCTCGTCGCGCCACTGAGACCGCCAGCGGGCGGAAGCCAAGGTCGGCCAGTTCACGGCCATGCGCGAGATGCGCCTCGGGGGATGCGGCGCGGAGCGCGCGGGTTTCCCAGCCGGGACTGTCCCACCATGCGGCAGCAACCAGCGGTTCCCCATCGGGGCGCGGCGCCAGGTGGACATCGGTTTGAATCCATCCGTCATAATCGTCCCTGTCGTACTCCTCGAAGGCCGAATGCCAGCAATCGGTGTATTTGAAATTCCTGTCGGGCTTCCAGCGCACCGAACTGTACAGAGTTTCGCCGTTCGCGACGGGGACATAGAGATTGACTTTAGGCTTAAAATCGGCCTTGTTAAGCTGCTTCCAGTAAGACTCATGGTCGTGATGCAGCACACCGACGTACAGGGAGGCGTCCGTGAACTCGGGCGAAAATTCCGGGGATCGGGAGACCCACAACGCCGAAAACCGCGGGGAAACGGCGGCGTCCGTCAGCCATCCTGCGGGAAAGGCGATATCGCAGGGGACGAACCCCGCTTTGCGATGCTCGGCATCCAACCGCATGATCTCGGCGGCCGGCTGGTCGTGCGCCCACCTCCAGGGGCACCCGTCGCGGACCCATGCGGCGGCGACGAGCGTTTCGCCCCCCGAAACGAACGGGCGCAGGCAGGTCGGGCGGTAGCCGGACGAATCGAGCTGCCCCGCGACGCGCTCGAATTCGCCCATCGGGAGCGTCTGGAAAAACACGAACGATTCGGTGACCAGGCCGGCGCTCTGCACGAGACGATCTTTGACGTCCTCGGCAAGCGCGGGCCACTCCCCGCTGCGGGACTCGCCAGGCCACACTCCGATGTGCGAGCGCGAAAGCAATTGCTCCATTTTCGCGCGAAGTGCGGCACTATGCAAGGCGATGGTCTTTTTCAGGTTCAGGGCGGTGAACTGCTCGTGGTCAGCCGATTCGATCAGTGCCGCCAAGCGCTCGACGTCGTCCCCCAGGTATCCCGCCAGCAGCTGGGCCGCCAGCCTCCGCGACCGTTGCGGCGACGTTTTCGATTCGTACTCGGATTCGAGCCGCGGAATCAGCCACTTCGCGGCGGGTTGGAGCAGGTCGGCCCATTTCAAAACCAGCAGCGTCTCCTCGGCAATCAGCCGCGCAGAGATGTCTTCGGCGATTGACGTCCACCGCGGGTCTTCGGCGTCGAGCCGTGCCAGGATGCAGGCGGCCCGGAACCTCGGCTCGATGTCGCCGCTGCGGCTGGCGGCGATCACCCAGCACTGGTCGCGAACCCGATTCGCATGCGGCTGAAATGACGGGATGAGCAGGCCGAGAAGGTCAGGGTCGGCCTTCCAGGCGTCTTCCAGCAGAAAATCAAGCTGTTCCGGTTCGGAAGGCAGGAGCGCGAGGCGCGCCCGCAGGCGTTCGCGCGCGGCGCGAGCGGCGTTACCGGCGACGGCCTCGAGCGCCGGCGTCGTCAGGGATGCGTCCTCATCCTGCATTTCCTGCAGAATTCCGGGGACCTGTGACGCTTCCGCGCCCAGCAGCCGCTGAACCAGGTGCCCGACGCGAGTGACGTCGGCGGATCGCCGCCAGACCTCGCGGAGGGCGACGCCGCCGGCGACAAGCAGCGCCGTCAGCGTGGCGGAAATCGCCAGAATCAACGCGCTGCGGCGCGTTGCCGCGCGCATCATCCGCCGCTGAGGCGCGGTCCAGTCGCTGCCGCGCGTGAAGAGGACGAGCCGGGCCCATTCCCAGAGCGACGGCAGGAGGCGGGGAGAGGGACGCGTGTTCCAGAGGGCGGCCTGCTCGGCCAACTGCAGCTCGGCCCGGCCGCGGACCGTTTCACGTCGGGCGCGCGTCAGCCAGGCACGGATCGAAGGGACGAGGTAGTCATGCGCGAGCTGGTAGAATCGTTCGTTGGGGGCCACACGCTCGGCCCGGGACTGTGAACCTTCGCCGAGGCTCCCGGCGATGTCACCGCTGTCGCCCGTAGAGGGAGAATTCGGCTCGACCGGGGTGATCAGCCGCAGCTCGGCATCGAGGATCCGCAGGACGTCATCGAACAGGTGCGGCCGCGCGCCATAACCCGACGCTGCGAGGAGGTACTTTCCCTGGACGCGCGTCCCGCGAATGTCGGTCCCCTGCTCGGGGAGGAGCGCCTGCAGAATTCGGCGGGCGGCGGGGTGATGGCGGAGGTGGTTGGGATTGGCTCCCCGGGATGTAAATGCTTCGTCTAGGAAGGATACTCCCACCCCCTCGGTGTCGCCGAAGCCGGCCAGCGTGGCCGGGGTCCACTCCCGATCCTTGATCATCTCGGCGAACAGGGCCAGCCGCACCGGGATGACCTTGCCTTCTTCCGCCAGCCACGAAACGGCCTCATTCAGGAAAAGCTGCTGGGCCGGTGTCCATTCGATCTCGGAATCAGGCAATTGTCCGAACGCGCGGCCGAATTCGGCGAGGACCTTGCGGGCATGGCCCGAACTGAAACGATCGATTGTGGCGAAATTGCGCCCCTGCACGATGGGAACTTCCAGCTCACCCATGAAGCGCGTCGCCGCCATCCCGAAGTCGTCGCGGACGGCCAGAAGGCATTGCACCCGCGTCCCGTCGCAGTGCCGCAGCGCCCGCGCCAGTTCCGCACTTTCTTCCACGCGGTGGGCATGCAGCCACTGTTCGAACTGATCGAGGACGACGACGACTTTGCGGCCGGGGGGAACCAGCCGCCCGTCGCGCAAAACCCGCCAGGCCTGCACCAGCGCGAGGTCTCCGGGCAATTCGGGAAAAACGCGGCGCACCGCCTCCAGCATCCGCGGTTCGAGATCGTCAGGAGTGGCTTCGATATAAATGGCCGTGACGTGGGCCGCCAGGCGCGGGAGCAGCCCGGCTTTCAGAAACGACGATTTGCCGCACCCGCTGGGCCCGTACAAAAGGCCGATGGGAAATCCCGCTTCAGGAGTTGTGGCCTCCAGACCCTGCTTCCAGAAATTGATGCTCTCGGGGACTCCCTCGCGATCGCGGGGGCCGGGGAGCAGTTGCAGGAAGAAACCGGCGTCCTGCGTGCTGAATGCGCGGAGACCTTTGGGAATGATCTTCTCCGGTGCCCGCGTCCAGTCGGAGCGTGCGTGGCTCTCAGGGACCGGGACAACGCCGGCGGAGGGGGCCCGGCCGGTCAGATCGGGCGCGAGTCGGCCGTGGTCGCGGCGATCGAGCCATTCCCGCAACTCGGCGGCAAAATCGGCGACCTTCGCAAACCGCTCGCTCATCCGCTTGGCCAGGCAGCGCAGGCATATCCGTTCGAGCTCGCGGGGGATCTGCGGGGCGATCTGCCGCGGCGGCCGCGGATCGCGCTCGAGAATGTCGTCGAAATACGTTCCGCTGGCGTTGCTGAAGGGAAGGCGGCCGGTGAGCACCTGGTAGAAGATCACCCCTAGCGCCCACAGGTCGGTTCGTCCGTCGAGGCGATGGTTCTCGCCGCGGACCTGTTCGGGCGCCATGTAGGCCGGAGTCCCCACCACGTCTTCGTTGTGGAGTGTCGGTGACTCCTCCAGCACCGCCAGTCCGAAATCGGTGACATGCGCCCGCCCCTCGGCATCCAGGAGGATATTCGACGGTTTCAGGTCGCGGTGGATGAGCCCTTGGTCGTTAGCATAGGCGACGGCCTCGGCGACGTCGGCTAGAAGCTGCGCCGCCTGATCGGCGGCGAACCGCTGCCGGAGGATCGCTTCCGAAAGCGTGCCCCCGCCCAGAAAGTCGAGGACGATGAAGCACGCCCCGTCGGTGGTCCACCCCACGTCGTGCACCGCGACGACCGACTTGTGCTTCAGCCGCGCCGCCATCCGCGCTTCGGTCAAAAACTCGTCGAGAGTCTTCTTCGAACTGAAGCGCTCGGCCCGCGGGATCTTGATGGCGACCGATCGGCAGAGCATTCCATCCCAGGCTTCGTAGACGGTGGCGTAGCCGCCCTGTCCGAGAAAGCGCTTGAGCGCGTAGCGGTTGTTGATGACCTTTGGGACGCCCTCGAGCTCGTCTTCGACCGGGACCGCAGACAGCGACGCAGTGGCCGCAATCTCGCGGCCTCTGGTGGCGAGATCGCTCGCCTCGGCCGGCCCCGCCTTTCCTGTCTCCGTCGCATCGGCTTCCACGGCGATTTGCGTGAGGTCGTCGGCTGCTGGGCCAGACACTTTGTCCGGAGAATCGCTGGCCTGATTCATGGCGTGAGCACCGGCCCTTGCTGTCCGCAGTGAAACAACGTCGCCTGCGCGGCACCTTCTGCGCGAATGGCATTCATGATACAGCTTGGAATCGCCCGCCCGCCAGTCGGGAGAAGCAAAATAGCCTGTTCAGGCTATTCGTCGGATAGCACACCCTGAGCCGCGGCGCGGCAGGCTCTGCGTCTTTGGCGAGGGGCGTACCACCCCTGAACCCGGGAAATTCTGCATTCGAAGGTAGGGGAAATGCCTCCTGTTCCGAAGGATACCGCCGCGACATGCCCGAAAACCTTGACTTGCCGCCCGGGCGACGTAAATTTCAGCCGCCATGACGCGGGCATTCAACTATGACGTTCTGTTGAAGTGCGTCTCCGGATTGATCTTCGCGGCGGTGATTACGGTCGTCGTCGCCGAGACTGATCTGTTGCCGCCAGGAGTCCGGCATCCGATGCGCGCCTCGATTCGTCAGGCCGGAGAGAAGGTCACACGGATCCCCGCAGTCGCGGACCTGCTGCGGAAGGTCGGGTATTAGCGGTCGATACCGTCCCGGCGCACTGGGCGAGTCGGCGAAACCGCAAGCGTCGCACGACTCGCCGATACGTGAGGGGTGGTTGAGTTCTGTGACACCGGCGAGTCGGCGAAACCGCAAGCGTGGAACGACGGCCAACCTCGCCCGATAAGCTCTCCTCTTCGCCATCCTCCACTCTGTATCTCTCGATTACCCGCTCAGTCGCTCTCCTCGGCCCACCCGCGGGCCAGCGCCACCAGCACATCGACGGCGTGCTGCATCTCTTCGAGGCTTGTCCATTCGAGGGGCGAGTGGGGGTTGTGTTCGCCGGTGGAGAGGTTGGGCGTCGGCAATCCCAGGGCCGTCAGGCGCGAGCCGTCGGTTCCGCCGCGGATGATGGTCTGTCTGGGCGTCAGCCCCGCTGCCCGGGTGGCCTCCAGCGCTTTGGCGAGCGCCCGTGGTTCGCGCGAGAGCCCCTCGCGCATGTTGCGGTACTGTTCGACGATCTGGATGTCGATTGCGGCCCGGGGATACGTCGGCCGCAGTTCGGCAGCAATCTGTTCCAGGAACGCCGCGTATTCGGCCAGTTTCGGAGTTTCGAAATCGCGCAGGATAAGGCGCACCTTCGCCTTCGCTACGCCCCCTTCGATCGAATACGGATGGATGAAGCCTTCCCGTTCCGACGTCGTTTCCGGAGAAAGCCGGTCGCTGGGAAGGCGCGTTAGAAACTCCGAAAGAATTCGCACGGCGTTCACCATCTTACCCTTGCCGATCGAGGGATGAATGTTAACGCCGGTCACGGTGACGATCGCCTGGTCGGCCGAGAAGGTCTCGCAGTCAACCATTCCCGCTCCCTCGCCGTCCAGCGTGTAGGCGCACAGGGCGCTCAGTTTCTTCAAGTCTACGTGATCCACCCCGTGCCCGATTTCTTCATCGCAGGTGAAGCACAGGCGGATGGGGCCGTGTGGGATTTCGGGGTGCGCCGCAAGATGGGCCGCCGCCGACATGATCACGGCGACTCCTGCCTTGTCGTCGGCCCCCAGCAGCGTGGTCCCGTCGGTGGTGATGATCGTGCCGCCGACGAGCTGTTCGAGATCGGGGTTGTCCGCGACCCGGATGATTTTCGACGGATCGCCCGGGAGCACGATGTCTCCCCCCGCGTAGGGGCTGTGGACGACAGGCTTCACACTCGTACCGGTCGTCTCAGGGGACGTATCGACGTGCGCCACCCAGGCGATCGTCGGTGCGTGGCCGGCGAGCGTCGCCGGGACGGTCGCCATAACAATCCCGAACTGGTCGAGACTGACGTCAGCGAGACCCATCTCGCGACACTCGGCTTCGAGCAGCCGGCACAAATCGAGCTGTTTGGCCGTGCTGGGGACCGTCGTGCTGCTCTCGTTCGACTGGGTGTCGATCTGGACGTAATTCAAAAAGCGATCGAGCAAAGTGGGCATGAGAATTGTGACTCAAAAAGAAGCTATTGTTGCCCCGTCTTACGAGCAGCGCCTCCGCTCACGATTGACGATTGCCGTTCGCTCGCGGTTTCGCGCCTTATTCAAATGACGAAATTGAAAATTGCAAATTGAAAAATGAAAATTGTAAATTGACTCGAAACGCGGCGCGTTACGATGGCTGGTTCGCCCTCGCGGCGGCAGTGCGACTCGCGAAGGCGTAATAGATCATTCCCGTGGCGATCAGGGCGGCGACGCCGATCGATTCCGTCGGCCTGGCGGCGAATTCGCTTACGGCGGCCGCGGTGTAGGCGATCAGGAGCAGCGCCGGCGTCAGGGGATAGCCCCACGTGCGATAGGGGCGTGGCAGATCGGGGTGCTTCCGCCGCAGCACGTAGACGGCCGCCACCGAAAGGCTGTAAAAAATGATGCCCCCGAAGATCACCGAGTCGGTCAGTCCGCCGAAGGCTTCGCGCGGCTTGTCTTTCCACGCATAGAAGACGACCAGCAGGACGATCGTCCAAACCGCCTGGATGATGATCGCGTTGCAGGGAGTCCGGTAGGCGCTGTGGACTTTGCGGATCGACTCGGGAAGCAATCCGTCGCGGGCCATGGCGAAGTAAATCCGCGGTCCGGTCAGCAGATTCGAATTGACGGCGCCGAACGTGGAACACATCACCCCCAGGGCGGCGATCGTTCCCCCCGTTTCGCCGAACAGCTTTTCGAACACGTCAAAGGCGATGGTGGCGCTCGGTTCGTGGTTTTTGACGAATTCTCCCGTAGTCGGATCGATGATGCCCGCCAGACGATCCATGTGAAGCGTCAGGTGATAACTGATGTTGGCTCCGACGTAGACGACAATGACGCTCAGCATGCCGATGGCCAGGCCGCGGGGCACATTCTTTTGCGGATTGCAGATCTCTTCGGCCACCGGGGCGATGTTGATCCAGCCGTCGTACGGCCACATGACGGCGACCATCGCCAGCCCCAGTCCTTTAAGCAGATCGCCCGAGGCCGATTGCGGCCAGATCGGTTCGAGATTCGCGGCGCCGGTCTGATCCAGAAGGACCGGCAGGGAGATAATCGCGGCGAGGAACCCGACCTTGACGACGGACGTCACATTCTGCACTTTCGCGCCCCACAGCGTGCTGATGATATTGACGACCGAGAGCCCGAGGACGATGCCGATGGCAATGGCTCCCTGCGTCCAGTGGCTCATGGGGACGATGCGGGCGAGGTAGATTACGGTGGCACAGGACAGGGCCCCGACGGAGCCGGTCCGCACGACCCAGAACTCAGTCCAGCCCCACAGGAACGCGGCTGGCCTGCCGTACGCTTCGCGCAGGTACACGTATGGCCCGCCCGCGTGGGGGAGCATGGCCGCGAGTTCCGCCAGGGCCAGGGAACCACAGAGGGTCACCAGCCCGACGAAGATCCAGACGCCGATGATCGGCCCAAAGGCATGTAACGGTGCGGCGACATCCCCGATTTTCAGAAAGATCCCCGAGCCGATGATCGAACCGACCACCACTGTCACGGCGTCGAACAGCCCCAGGACGCGCGGCAGGCATTCGATCCTTCCCGAAGAGAGCGGTTCGCCAGGCGTGTCGACTTTGGGCATGACGGCGTATTCGTGAATTGAGGCGGAAGGTTGAACCGCGGTTGTCGCCGGATCACTTCAGTGACCCGACGGTTTCGGGATGCAATGCCTGGCGCGGGCGCAAACTGCGACTGGGGACGGAAAGCCTTCGAACTGCGGCGATGCCGAAACGTGGCTTGTTCGCCGCCCTTGAGAGCGGCCCCCAGCCCCCTCCGATCACGCAGTGACCGGACGGCGAATGGGAGTGAAAAAACGATGTCGGCTCGCTATAGTATCGGAATCGACCGGGAGTGTCATGCGGCCAGACAGACCGGGGGCCAGGCTTCACAGGAGACAGAGCCATGCCAAGGGAAACGGTCGGTCGGCCGATGGAGATTCTGCTCGTCGAAGACAACTGGGACGACGCGCGACTGACGTACGAGTTTCTCAAGGACGGAAACATCCAGCACCGCCTCACCTGGCTCTGGGACGGCGAGGAAGCGCTCGAGTTTCTGCACCGCCGCGGTAAGTACGCCCGCGTGCCCCATCCCGACCTGATCCTGCTCGACCTGGGGCTCCCGCGCGTCGACGGCCGGGAGGTGCTGGCGCAGGTGAAGCAGGACGCCGAGCTGCGCGAGATTCCCGTCGTGGTGATGACCGCCTCGAAAGACCACGAAGACCTGCTGCGGAGCGAGCAGTTGCAGGTGGACGGCTACATCACCAAGCCGGTCGATCTCGAAAAGTTCCTGGGGCTGGTCAAGGAGCTGCAGCGATTCTGGCACGCCGATCTGATTCTGCCGGCCGTTTGATTACCTCCGTTCTTGCGCTCAGCGAGCCGCCGGATTTATTCCGGCGGTATCGGCAGGAACCGTCGCTGTGCATATCGTGACCATCAACGAGCCACGAGCGTCGTTGGAAAACGTCACTTGTGCAATCCGCAGATCCGATTGTCTCGTGACCCGGACACCACCAACGTAAAATTGGTGGCTCGCTGAGGTGAGCACGTCGCGCGCGAAATATCGCTGTGATCAGTACTCGTTCGACTCCGTCTCTTCGCCGTTGTCATAAGACGACGGCGGCGGTTTGATCGACTGTCGAATTTTCCGCTCCCGGACTTCGGTGCTCAATTCCGCGAGCGCCGCGGCGATCGGCACGGTCTTCTGGTGCTCGGCGTCGAGCCGGTCGCGGACGGTGACGGTCCCATTCGCGGCCTCTTTCTGGCCGATGACCAGCATGTAGGGGATCAATTCGAGCTGGGCATCGCGGATCTTGCCGTTGATCTTCGCGCTCCTCAAGTCGGTAGTGACGCGGAACCCGGCTGACTTGAACTGCGATTCGACCGTCGCGGCGAAATCATTCACCTTCTCGCTGATCGGCAGAACGCGGACCTGCTCGGGCGCCAGCCACAATGGGAACGCGGCGGCAAAATGCTCGATCAGAACGCCCACGAACCGCTCCATGCTCCCGAACGGAGCGCGGTGGATCATCACCGGGCGGTGCGCTTTGTTGTCGGTCCCGATGTATTCAAGCTGGAACCGTTCCGGCAGGTTGTAGTCGAGCTGCACGGTCCCGAGCTGCCATTCGCGGCCGATGCAGTCGCGGACCATGAAATCGGCTTTGGGCCCGTAAAAGGCCGCTTCTCCCAGCCGGGGCTCGAAGGAAAGCTTCATGTCCTCGAGCACGTGCCGCAGCGACGCTTCGGCCCGCTGCCAGTTCTCTTCGCTCCCCACGTACTTGTCGCTTTTGGGATCGCGGAGCGAGAGCTGGACGCGGTAGTCGGTCAGTCCGAGCGTGCCCAGGAAAAACTGCACGAACTCGACCGTCTGGCGGAATTCGCTTTCGACCTGCTCGGGAGTGCAGAACAGATGCGCGTCGTCCTGGGTGAGTCCGCGGACGCGGAGCATGCCGTTCAGCTCCCCCGACTGCTCGTGCCGGTAGACCGTGCCGAATTCCGCCAGGCGCACCGGAAGGTCGCGGTAGCTCCGCTGCTGCGACTTGTAGATCTGCACGTGATGCGGGCAGTTCATCGGCTTCAGGAGATACCGCTCCTGATGTCCCTGCCAGCCGCGCAGCGCGGTGATCTTATCCGCCGCCGATCCGCCCAGTGGATAGCCTTCGATCTGGGCTTCGAGCAACGGCGCGAACTGGACAAACTGCTTCTCTTTTTCAGGAGTCAGGGCGCTGGTTTCCAGCAGCGTGATCCAGCGATCGACGACCGCCCCGGCAGGATGCCCGAATATCGGGGAAAACTGCGCGTCGCGGTAATAGGGAAAGTGTCCGCTGGTTTCGTACATTTCGACGCGGCCGATGTGCGGCGTATAGACCGGCTGATAGCCGCGCTTCAATAGCTCCACCTTGATGAATTCCTCAAGAATTCCCCGGACGGTCGCCCCTTTGGGAAGCCACAGGCACAATCCCGGACCCACGTCGTTGCTGATATTGAACAGCGCGTGCTGCTTTCCGAGGACGCGGTGGTCGCGGCGTTTCGCCTCTTCGACCTGCGCCAGGTACGCATCGAGGTCTTTCTGGCTGAAAAACGCCGTGCCATACAGCCGCTGCAACGACCGCCCCGACGCATCCCCCTTGAAATGCGACGCCGCCACGGACAGCAGCTTGTACGCTTTGATCTTGCTCGCGTCGGGAATATGCGGCCCCCGGCAGAGATCGACGAATTCCCCCTGACGATAGAAACTGAGGGTCGCGTGATCGGCCAGCCCTGTCTTCAGGTGCTCGACCTTCAGGTTCTGCTTGAGGTCGGTGCAGAAGGCCAGGGCTTCGTCGCGCGGCAGCTCGAACCGGTCGAACGGCTCGGCATCGGCGATGATCTCAGCCATCGCCTTTTCGATCCGCGGGAAATCCTCTTCGCGGATCCTGCCCGGCATGTCGAAGTCGTAATAGAACCCGTTGGGAAGGGTCGGCCCGAAGGCGAGTCCCACGTCGGGAAAAAGGCGCATGACGGCCCGGGCCATGACATGCGCCGCCGAGTGCCGCATCACTTTGAGGGCAGCGGGATCTCGGTCTGTCAGCAATTTCAGCTCGACGGTCTTTCCTGAGGGAAGGGGGCGTTTCAGATCGACGATCGTCCCATCCACGGAGGCGGCCACGCACGCCTGGGCCAGGCGCGGGCCGATTTTCGCCGCGACATCATAAGAAGTTGAACCGTCGGGATACTCCTGCACCGAGCCATCGGGAAGCTGCACCTTGACCATGATCGCGACCATCCTGTCAGAACGAGGCCCCGCGGAAGTCCGCCGGTACAAAGGGCGGAACAATCTCCCGCATCCGGGCCAGCCCGTCGGGGTGTACTATAGGAGACAGTCGAAAAACGGAAAAGGGGAAGCAGATTTCAGATTTCGGAAAGCAGATTTCGGATTTCCGAATTCGGAATTCGGAATGCAGAATGTCGGGCGGACGGGCATCGAGAATCGCCCATGCTGGGGATCGGCCCGGCGCGCCCGGGACGTAAGTCCCGGGGTGCATTGCAGTCCGTCACTCTGGCCCCGGCCTGAACGATTTTGCTCGCAATGTCACCGACTTCCCCAGAGCTTGATCGTGCCGTCCCAGCTTCCCGTCGCCAGCGTTTTGCCGTCGGGAGAAAACGCGACGCCGAAGATGCGATCGGCGTGACCGATGAGCGTCGCGATTTCTTTGCCCGTCGCAGTGTCCCAGATCTTCAGCTCGCCCGGCCCGGGTTCCGTCGGCCGTTTCTTTTTTGGATCGCCCCATTCGCCGCTGACGGACGCCAGCAGCTTTCCGTCGGGCGAAAAGGCAATCGCCAGAACCGGCTCGCGGTGCCCCGCGAGGGTCATCTGCCGTTTTCCCGATTCGGCGTCCCACAGCCGGACGGTCGTGTCCCAGCCGGCGGTTGCGAAGCGCTTGCCGTCGGGGGCGAACGCCACGCAGTGAATGACGCTGTCGTGGGCCGCAACAGTCATCCGTTCGCTTGCCGTCGCGACCAGCCAGACTTTCACCATCCCGTCATGGCTGCCCGAGAGGAGTTCCTTCCCTTCGGGAGTGAAGGCCGCCGTGTAGACCTGTTGCGAATGGCCGGAAAACGTCTTCAGCAGGGTCCCGCTCGCTGAGTCCCAGAGCTTCAGGGTTTTGTCCCAGCTTGTCGTCGCCAGCGTGGCACTGTCGGGGGCAAAGACTACGGTATCGAGACCCGATTCGTGCCCCGTCAGCTCGTGGAGCACTATTCCCGAAGCGGGGTCGCGAAGTTTCGCCGTGTTGTCGTGTTCGGCAGTCGCCAGATGTTTCCCGTCGGGGGAGAAAGCGACCCACCGCACCGATCGGGAGGCATCGACAGTCGCCGTGGCTTCTCCCGTGGCGAGGTTCCACAGTTTCAGCTCCCCTGGAGTCCCCACAAATCCCCCACTGCCGGAAGCCAGGAACTTGCCGTCGGGCGAAAACGCCACGCACCAGACCTTGTTCTTGTGCCCATCCAAGGTCTTCTGCAGCGCGAAGTTCGGTGGGACCTGCGGATCATCCGCCCGCGACAAGGTCGTCAACGCGGCCAGAAGGGACGCGCTGGCAACGAAAAAGGCGGTTCGCCTGAATATGAAACCGGAGTTTCGCGCGCACAGGAGCATACGGGGTTCCTTAATTCTGGATTGTTACGAAGATTGAACCCGGATTCAGGCGAATTTGTCCACGAAAATGGCCACAAAAGACACGAAAAGCATGAAAAAAAGGAAAGGAGAGGGGCGAGGCGGCGTGGGTTCCGGTTCCAGTGGGCGTCGCGGGACGCGCGGTGCCATCGGCGGGCTGACGCCACGCCGCTCGCCGTATGTTCACTCTGCCTTCGCCTTTCGCCGGACGACGTGGACCGTGAACGGCCTGACTTCTTCCGTCATCGTGATTCCGAATTCCTTCTTGTACCATTCGCGGGCCATCACCATCGACGCGTCTCCCACAAACCACGGAGAGTCGGTCGCGACGCCGTACGCGGGAAGCACCACGTTATCCCGGAACTCCTTCGCCGTCTCGTATTTCCCCGGATCGAACGGCGGCGGCTTCGGCAGGCCGGTTTCGTCGAAAATGACCGGATGCTTCGCCGTGAAGTCGCCGCTGTCGATCATCAGATTGAAGTCGTCGAACAGCTCGTCCATCGTCACCGGGGCCAGCTTGAAGCCGACGCCCGGCTGGACGAGCCCCTTTTTCTCGACGCCATTCTCGACAATATAGGCGACCGGCGGCTTGACTTCCCGCCAAGGCCTCAGCTTCCGGCCGTCATGCCGCGCAATCCACACGGTCCGCTCTTCGGCCACGTCGACGAATTCCAGTCCGAACCGATCGAGCACGGCTCCGACCCATTCCGGCCACGGCGTCCCCTCCTGGAAGACGAGGTCGTGTCGCGGGATTTCCAGATCGCGAAGGTCGCGGGGGACGCGCCACGTTCCATGCCGGCGGTCGCCGGTCGCCGTTCCGGCGTGATTTTTGATGAAGCTGGCGAGTGACATGCCGCGGGAATACTGCCCGTCGTCGATCGGGACCACCCAGTACTTTTGATCGGGCGTCCGCAGCCACCATTGATGACCAAAGGTTCGGCCATTCTCTCGCGGCAGAAGGGCCACGCGGCCGGGAATCGGTTCAGATTGCAGGCGGCGTCCGATCTCCTGCACGTGCTCCCGCCAGGCAAGCTGGGCGTTCGTGCTGGCTCCCCCGTAACGAACGTTTTTGGTCGGCGGAGGCTCGTAGCGCACGACTTCTTCGGGAACGGGCTTGTCGAATTCGAATGTCATCTCCGAAATCGCCGCATTCCCCTTGGGCCTCTTCAACCTGGTCGAAATCTTGACAGGCAGATCGGTCCTCGCGTCGAGCCAGAATTCTTCCACTCGGCCGTGCTCCATCACCCGCCAGCCTCTCAGCTCGCGCTCTCCCTCGGTCCGGATGCCGAGGTCTTTCCTGGCAACTTCCCGGCTGTCGAGCGCCGCGAGGCGTTCGGCCAGAGACGAAATCCGTTCGAGGTTGTTTTTGGAACGGGCCCCGTCGAAGACGAACAACAACTGTGCGTCTTCCTGATACTCCCGAAGCTTCCCTCCCCGGCGGACTCCGATCACCGGGCCGGATTTTTCATAAGAAGCAGGCTCCCCCTCTGAATCGATCCAGAACCAGG
>JBLMWR010001098.1:0-10208 GCA_050257335.1 Deltaproteobacteria bacterium
GTCGTGGGGTGGGGCCTGCGCCGACACTTCATGAGCCGCGCCATCAACTGCTACGCCCGCACCCTGTTGCGGCTGAAAACCCGTGACAACAGCGGTTCGTATCGCTGCTATCGGCTCGCCAAATTGAAGGAGATCGACTTCGACCAAT
This sequence comes from Deltaproteobacteria bacterium, assembly GCA_050257335.1. Lineage (GTDB taxonomy): Bacteria > Planctomycetota > Planctomycetia > Planctomycetales > Planctomycetaceae > JACQFH01. Next base: position 149 of record JBLMWR010001098.1, read on the forward strand.
TCCTGTCCCGCGGCTACTCCTTTCAGGAGGAAATCCTGTACCGTTGCCGGCGGATCGGCTGCCGGTTCGCCGAGACACCGATCGTTTTCGAGGATCGCCGGTACGGAGCCACGAAGATCAATCTGAAGGAATCGCTGGCGGCGGGGTGGATCATCTTGCGTCTGGCCGTGACGGGGGGTTAGAGCGCACGCTTGACCATTTCGCCGGGTTGCCCGTAGCATGGCAGCCAATCACACGGCCTTCCGGGGCAGCGGGCATCTTCCTGTTTCGGCCGCCCAATTCCCAGATTTCCAGGGGTTGGCCCGGGGAAGGCGTAGCAGGTTGACAAACCTGATGTTCACTATGTCGCAGTTTTTCTTCGCGATTATTTCCCTTCCTGCATCTCGAGACCATCCGTGCCTGAATCTGAACCCCCCCCAACGATTCCCGCTTCCGAGACGAGTCCTCCGGCGGTCAGTCATCCGGCTCCCCCGTCGCCGCCCCCCGATTCCGAGCCCCCGGCCGGCGGTGTTTCCGCCTCCTCACCCGCCGCCGGAAACATCGAAGAGTACGAACCGCTGACGCCCGAGCTTGTCGAGGAAGAAGCAATTCGCGGCGACTTCGTGCTGCGCTGGGCGGTGGTGCTTTTGGCGTTTCTTCTGGGGAGCACGCGCATCGCCGACACCGCGACGCTCATCCATGTCAAGACGGGACAGTATCTGGCGGAGCACGGGATCCTTCCCCCGGCCCACGACGTTTTCTCGTACACCGCCAGAGACCGGCCATGGACGAACCTGTCGTGGGGATTCGATCTTGTCATGGCCGGAATTCATGCCCTGGCGTCGTTCGCCGGGCTTTCAGTTTTAAAGGCACTCCTCGTGGCGGGCACATTCTGGCTGATCGGCCGCATCAGCCGCCCGGGGATCCCGTCCTGGTGGGGGTCGATTTGCGGAGTGGCTGCGCTCCTGGGCTGTCACCTGCGGATCGCAGCGGCCCCGATCCTGGTGACCTTTTTCGGCATATCCCTGTCGATGACGCTGATGCACCAGTGGCGCGAAGCGGCGAGCGCCTCGGAAAATAGGGGAGGGTCGAAGCGGCTGTGGCTGTTCGTCCCCCTGATTCTGGCGTGGAGCAATTTCGACTCGCGGGCCTGGCTGGGCCTGGCGTATCTGGTGCTGTTCGCCGCGGGCGACAGCCTCGGGGCCTGGCTGAAATCGCCGACCGCCCTTTCCGCGCCGGCTCGCAAGAACCTGTGGACGGTGGCGGGGGCTTCCGTCGCGGCGACACTGGTCCACCCCTTCGGCTGGAAATCGCTGGCGGCCCCTTGGCGCGTCTACGCCGTCGAGTATCCCGCCTTCCGCAGCTACATCTCCGAGATCTGGGTCGGAGCCGACAACCCGCCGATCGGTCAGGCCACGATTTACTTCCCGATTACGACTGCCTCGTTCTGGACGAATCCCGACGTGGCGTCGATTGCGGCGCTGGCGGTGCTGGCGGCGGCCGGAGTGACCTTCTTCATGAATCGGGCCCGTCATGACTGGGGGCATTTTGCGGTGTATCTCGGATTCCTTCTGCTCGCCGCAGCGTGTCTCTACGAATTGCCCGCCGCCGCCATCGTCGGATGCGTACTGGCGACGCTCAACGGTCAGGCGTGGTACGCGACCGCCTGCCGCCAGACCTATTCGACCGACAGGAAGGACGTGCTGTTTTCGCAGGGAGGGCGGGCGCTGACGGTCCTGGCCATGGCGGCGATCGCATTTTTTGGCGGCACGGGACGCCTGCGGGATTCCACCGGCGCCCCTGCGCGCACCGGATACGGTCTCGATCAAAATCTCGAAATGCAGATTGACGATCTGCGGCAGCAGCTCGCCGGAGAAGCCAGTTACGACCATCGCCCGTTCAATGTGCTGCTGACGCAGGGGGATCAGTTGATCTGGGTGGGAGAACAGGTGTTCGTGGACAGCCGGGTGGGGGTCTATTACTCCCGCAATGAAGAGGACAACCTGCTGGCCCGCCAACTGGTGACGCGCGAGGCCCTGCGAGGCTCTCGCCCGCGGGAAGGAGCGGGATCGCCCGCCGGAGTCGGGGTCCCGGGCGCAGGCGGCGTCAGTGCCTGGAGCGGCACCTTCGACGAATATCAGATAACCCATGTTGTGCTCCGCTTGTTGAACGTCAGAGATTCCGAGCTCTTTACCCGTCTCCTGCAGGACGGCAGACGCTGGGAATGGACCAGCCTGGGACCGGCGGCTGCCGTCTTTTATCGCCTTTCCTCCGGGAACGACCCGCAGCTTGCCGCCTATATCGATGCACACAAAATCGACTTTCGGAAGCGGGCCTTTCACGCGGGCGAGGACGCCAGTCTGGCATTGAGCGCTCGTTCGCGCGGCATTCGAGCCCCTTCGTTCTATCAGAAATACTTCTGGACGAAGCGCCACGTATCGGTGCCGGAGATTCTCGAAGCCGGGCATCTGGCGCAGTTGATGGTGTTCCCCGGATTGCCGCAAGCCCTCGGTCAATCGCGTCTGGCCATGGCGTATCTGGCGATTCGCCGCGCGCAGGCCGGCCTGGAAAAAGACCCGGACGACGTCTCGGGATACCTGGTCCTGGGGCAGGTGTACGATTTCCTGTCGCGGATCGAAGCCGCGGTGGCGATGACCGGCTCGCGTTCGCTCCGCAGCGAAATGCGGTATTTGCAGGCCGTCGCCGCGTACAACCAGTCCCTGGTCGGGGAGCCCGACAATCCCACGGCGCACGCGGCACTGATGCGCATTTACCTGGAGGCGCAGAAGCCCGATCTGGCGCTGCGGCACATGCAGGCCCTCGACGACGTCCTCGCGGCCGATCCCGACGTGAACCCCGCCGAACTGGAGACGCTCGAAAAACAGATCGGTCAGGCGCGCCAGAGGCTGGAATCGATCAGCGGAGACGTGACGGCGCGCAGCGGGGCCGAACGCGATCCCATGAAGCTGATCATCGGCTATCTGCAACAACAGTGCGTGCTGAAGGCGCTCGCGGAAATCGACGCGGCGGGGGCGGAACTGGCCGGGAACCTGGCGATGGAGCAGCAGCGCATCGGCCTCTTGATCGAAGCCGGCCGGATCGAAGAGGCTTATGACGCCGCCGGACGGTTCGCCGCCGCGGCCGATCAGGCTCCCCTGGCCGACTGGCAGAACATCGTCGCGCTGGCGAATCTGGCATACGGGGACTACAGCGGCGCCACCCTGCGCTGGCAAAGCGCGGCGGATGAAGCCGAAATGCAGGCGTTCAACGGCCTGCTGCTCAACCTGGCGCCGCATCCGAGCCAGTTGCGATGGCCGCTCTCCACCACGGCCTCGTTTTTCAATTACCTTTTCCAGCGTCCCGAGTCGGTCGCCGCGCTGCGAATGAACCTGGCACTGGTGCACCTCGAAGAGGGGCAGGTGGAACTGGCCGAGGCCTTCTTCCGTGACGTGCTCGCGACAGCCCCCGATACCGTCAATCGTCCTCTCGTCGCCTTCTACCTGCGGGAACTGACCGACGGGAAGGAAGAGATCGATGGCTGGCCTCCCTCGGATCGCATCATCGAGCTTTTCGCACCTGAGCCCGACGCCGCCGACAAACCTGAGAAATGATCCGCATCGGGGATCGGCCGTACTGCAGTCATCTCGGTCTTCCGAGATGGTCGCTGTGCGATGTTGGAGCAAGCGGCGTCTGAACGATGGACATCGCTGATTGCCGGCGATCATTCACGCCGAATGCGAACTGCGCCGCGTGAATGTCATCGGGGGCTCCAGTGCGGAATCGAAATGGAACGCAAGTACCTCATCGCGCGGGGCGAGTTGACTACGTTGGTCACGTCGACGCCCCCGATGGTTTATTTCTTTCCCATTTTCCGGAGGTCCCTCCCCGATTACCTTTGACGCGGCGCGGCAGCGGGTCTTATTATGGGGAGATAAACGCTCGTTGATGCGGCGCGGCCTCCTCGGCCGACGCCAACGTGGATCCCGCCTGGATAACCTTCTCCGCCCTGCCGGAGGGGTTCCTTCCTGAGAATTGCTGATATTGCGGTTTTTCGATTTCCTGCTGGTTCGGAGAAGCATCCGATGCGAAGAAAGTCTCGACATGGAATCGTTCCGGTGTGGATGGCGTGCGCTCTGGCAGTGTGTGGCCTGGCGGGCGGGGTGGATCCTGCACGGGCCCAAACCGCGCCTCCCACGATCGCCTCGACGCTTCCGCAGGGGGCCGCGCCGGGACAGACGGTCGACGTCAAGATCCGCGGGGCCAACCTGGCCGGACCAACTCAGTTCTGGTCGAGCTTTCCCGTCGAAGCGGTCCTGCCCGCCGAGATCGCCGGAAACGGCACGAATGCTGCCGAGATCACCTACCGCCTGAAGGTTCCCGCCGACGCCCCACCGGGCGTGCACGGACTGCGCGTAGTGACGGCGACGGGCATCTCGAACCTGAAACTGTTCGCCATCGATGATCTGCCGTCGGTGGCGCAGGCCAAACCGAGCCAGTCGCTCGCGAATGCGCAGGCGCTGACCCTGCCGGTCGCCGTCGATGGCTACGTCGACAATCTGTCGCGCGATTTTTACAAGTTCCAGGCGGCGGCCGGCCAGCGGCTCTCGATCGAAATTCTGGCCCGCCGCCTCGGTTCGCCCCTCGATTCGATGATTCGCCTGCTCGACGCCAAAGGGCGCGAGCTGGCCTACAACGACGACGCCCCGGGGCTCGGTTCCGACTCGATGGTCTCGTACACCTTCAAAGATGCCGGAGAATACTTCCTTGAAGTCCGCGACATCCGCTACCAGGGGGGCGGCAATTTTCTGTACCGGCTGAGGATTGGCGACTTCCCCTGCGTGACCGTTCCCTATCCGATGGGAATTCAGCGCGGGGTGTCGGCGAACGTCGCCTTCGCCGGCAGCACCGCTCAGGAGGCCCAGCCGATCCCCGTCAATATCGCTCCCAGCGCGGCTCTCGACTGGCTTCCAGTGGGGGCCAAAGCGGCCGCGGGTAAGAGCAGCGGGTTCGCCGTCGTCGCCGTGGGCGCCAACCCCGAGGCGCTTGAGGCCGAGCCGAACAACGAACAGGCGCAGGCGACCCGCGTCGTGCTGGGGGCCGGCATCAACGGCCGTTTCGATCAGCCGGGGGACGTCGACCGCTTTATCTTCACGGCCAAGGCCGGCCAGCGTTTCACGTTCGCCGGCGTGACTCGCTCTCAGGGATCCCCCAGCGACCTGTACCTGCGGCTGTTGAAAGCCGACGGGGCCGAGGTCGCCGTCGCGGATGACACCGGCGCCAATGAAGGCGTCATCGACTACGCCTTTCCCGCCGACGGCGATTACACGCTCGTCGTCGAAGACCTGTTCCGTCGCGGCGGTCCCGAGTTTGCCTATCGCATCGCGGTCACTCCGCACGAAGAGAAGTTCCAGTTGGCGGCGTCGGCGGACACGCTCAACATCCCGGCGGGGGGCCTGGCAACGGTGACCGTCACGGCCGTTCGCGGCAGCTTTGCCGGGCCAATTGCGCTGACGTTGCTCGATGCGCCCGCAGGCCTCGTCGCTACCCCGGCGGTCATCGGGCCGGGGATGAATTCGACCGTGATGACGATCCAGTGCGCGGGGAACGTGGCGCCGGGAAAAATCTATCCCGTGCGGATTGGCGGCACGTCCCAGTCGGGAACCGTGCAGTATCAGGCGGTCGCCAGCGTCACCGACGCGCAAAAGGCGGCCTTCAGCGGGCTCACCGTGCCCCCGCCCTTCCTGTCGCAGTCGATCGCCGTCGGCGTCAACCCTCCGCCGTTGTTCGCCCTCAAGACCGACAAGCCCGAGATCGTGTTCGGCAAGGATCTCTCGGCGACCGTCAAGGTGATCAGTACTCGCGCCGAAGGTTTCGGCGAAGACATCGCCCTGGCGGTGCTCCCGCCCCCGCCGCCTGGACTGCCTCCGGGAGTGACGGCAGCCGTCAAGCCGATCGTCAAGGGAACCAATGAAATCGAAATCGTCTTTTCGGCGAGCGCCCAGGCCCCGCTGGGGCAGTTCAGCGCAGTCCTTGCGGGCACCGGGAAATCGGGAAACAACACGAGCGTTCAGCCGATCCCCGCGCTTTCCTTGAGCCTGCGGCCGCCCTTTACGATCAAGCCCGACTTTGCGGGAGGAAAACTGGCCAAGGGACAGACGCTCAAGACGAAAATCGTGGTCGAACGGAATCCCGCCTACGCCGGCCCGATCACGCTGACGTTCCAGAACCTCCCCAAGGGGGTGACGGCGGCAGGGGCCATGATTCCCGCCGGACAGAACGAGGTCGAAGTGGTGCTGACCGCGGCGGCCGACGCCACAGCGGGGGCGGTGCCCAACGTCATCGTGCAGGGAGAAGGAATGAACGGCAACGCCAAGCTGACCGCCGCCTCGGCGGCCACGGCGTTGACAGTGCCATAATGTTCGCTCGATGCGAGTCGGGAAGGTCGGGTGGAACGCCCTGACCAACAGGAAGGGCGTGGCGTTGGGGTCCCGGCTTCAGCCGGAGCGTACAGTGCCCACCGCCTGAAGGCGGCACTCCAACAGCCAGCGGAATCAGGATTTCGGGTCGCGTGTCGGTGGAAATCGACAGCGAAGATGATATAAATATAAACAGGCGTCTATCAGTGTTCCGCGAACGGAGATCACGAACCATGTCGCACACGATCTACAGCCGGGCCATTCGGACTTCAAGGACGCAGGGCGTCGTAGCGTTTCTTGTCGCAGCCTCGGGCTTGGCTGCGTCGGCCCGACTCGCTGCGGAAGAAAAACCTCAGGCCGCCGGACAGCGTCCGCCGGTCGTTGTGGGCGATCCGGCGACGATCGCTCTCGTCCCCGAGAAGATCGTCCTTACCGGGAAGCGCGCCCGGCAGCAGGTTATCGTCACTGGCCAGTATGCGAATAAAGACGTCCGCGACCTGACCCCGGCCGCCGAATTCGTCTCGACTGCTCCCCAAATCATCAAGATCGAGAACGGCGTCGTCCTGCCGGTCGCCAACGGCACGGCCCAGGTCGTCGCAAAGATTTCGGGAAAAGAAGCGAAAGTCGACGTGACGGTGCAGGGGATGGAACAGCCGGCGCCGATCAGTTTCAAGAACGGGACACTTGCGGCTCTCTCGAAAGCCGGCTGCAACATGGGGGCCTGTCACGGGTCCCCGTCAGGGAAGGGGGGCTTCCGCCTGTCGTTGCGGGCCTACGACCCGGCCCTCGACATCGTCACGCTGCGGTCCGAATATTATGGGCGCCGCACCAACATCGTCTCGCCGGATGAAAGTCTGCTTCTGCGCAAACCCCTGATGGAACTGGCGCACGGCGGCGGGCGGCGTCTGAAGAAGCACGACCCCGCGCACGAAATTCTGCACGACTGGATCGCCGAGGGGCTGCGCCTCGACCCTCCCGCCGAGCCCGACGTCACGAAGATCCAAATCCTGCCGGAAGGGCGCGTGTTCCAGAAGGACGGGACGCGGCAGCAGCTCGTGGTGCTGGCGCACTTCAGCGACGGCAGCATCCGCGACGTGACGCCGATCGCCTGCTATTCATCGTCCAGTGAATCGGTGGCCCACGTGGGCGACAACGGCCTGGTCGAAAAAGTCGCGCGCGGCGAGACGGCGATTCTGGCGCGGTATCTCGACAAGATGGCCACCTCGTACATTACATTCCTCGAGGATGTCCCCGGCTTCGCCTGGAACAACCCGCCCGAAAAGAATTTCATCGACACGCTGGTCAACGCCAAGCTCAAGCAATTGCAGATCCTCCCCAGCGATCTGTGCTCGGACGAAGAGTTCTTGAGGCGGGCTTATCTTGACGCGACCGGACGGCTCCCCACCGTCGAAGAAACGCAAGCCTTTCTCGCCGACGGCAGCCCCGGCAAGCGCGATCAGTTGGTCGACAGGCTCGTCGATTCCGACGATTACGCGTCGTTCTGGACGCTCATGACCGGCGACATTCTGCGTTCGAACGCCAAAAAACTCAACGCGACCGGCGTGCAGAAATTCCGGCTGTGGATCTACGAGAGCATCCGCAACGACAAGCCGCTCAACCAGTTCGCCAGAGAGCTGCTGACGGCCAGCGGCAGCGCCTACCACAACCCGGCCGCCAACTACTGGCGCGCCAGCCGCGACCCGCAGGACGCCACCGAGACGACGGCCCAGCTCTTCCTCGGGATCCGAATCCAGTGCGCCAAGTGCCACAATCACCCCTTCGAGCGCTGGACGCAGGACAACTACTACGGCATCGGGGCGGCGTTTGCCCGCATCGGGCGCAAAAAAGGCGCGGACACGGACGAAGAAGTCGTCTTCGTGAGCAAAGCCGGCGAGGTGACGCAGCCGCGCACCGGCAAGCAGATGAAGACGCATCTTCTGCTCAAGGGAGACATCGACGTCCCGGCCGAGCGCGATCGCCGCGAGGTCTTCGCCGAGTGGCTCACCGCCAACGACAACCCCTTCTTCGCCCGCGCCTCGGTCAATCGCATCTGGGGTCAGCTCCTCGGGCGTGGTATCGTCGAACCGGTGGACGACTTCCGCGATTCGAATCCCCCATCGAACGCTCCGCTGCTCGACGCACTGGCGAGCGAGTTCATCAAGAACGGCTACAGCCGCAAATGGGCAGTCAAGACGATCATGAAGAGCCGCACGTACCAGCTCAGCTCGCGCAAGAACCAGTTCAACGGGAACGACGAGATTTACTTCTCGCACGCCAACACCCGGCTCCTATCGGCCGAGCAGTTGCTCGACGCCATTTGTCAGGTGACGAGCGTTCCCGAGACCTTCCCCGGAGCGCCGGTTGGGACGCGCGCCGTTGAGCTGACCGAGCCGCCGGCGGACAATTACTTCCTCAAGATCTTCGGCCAGCCGCAGCGGGAAATGGCCTGCCAGTGCGAGCGGTCGAACGAGTCGAACCTGTCGCAGGCGCTGCAGATGATCAACGGGCCGGTCGTGCATAACAAGCTCCGCGACGCCAACGGCCGCATCGCGAAGCTGGTGGGGGCGAACAAGCCCGACGACGAGATCATCAACGAGCTGTACCTGGCGGCCCTCGCCCGCCGCCCGGTGGCCGCCGAGCTCGAAGCCGCCAAAAAGCACATCGCCGCCAACAGCGACCGCAAACTGGCGATGGAAGACATCGGCTGGGCGCTCCTCAACTCGAAGGAGTTCCTGTTCCAGCATTGACGGCACGGTCCCGGCGGTGCGTGCTGCCGTTGTTCGCTTGATCGCAGAGCGACCCATTTGGCTGGGGTATATGGCGAATTAGGGGGCCTCGACGGTGAGCCTGCCGCATTTGCTGAAGGGCATCGGCTCAATTGGGGTTTTCTCCGCTCGGGCCTTCTTGCCGGCGTTTGTGACCGCCCTCCTGCTGCGATTCGGCCGTCAGGTACCCTGGCTCGCCCGCCCGTGGCTGGTGCGTTCCTGCTCGCGGTGATGGCCGTCATCAACTACGCGGCGGACCGCAGCATGCTTCGGAATCTCGTATTGAAACCGGGCGCAACGTCAACCGGACAGCCAAGCTGCGGCCTTCCTTTGAGCGAACCAGCGGTGTTGACCCCCGAATCGCAGGGATAGTTCCTCCCGGCAGCGCATAGTCGACAACTTTCGTTTCGCCAGTTTACAAATTTGTGCTGGAATAATCTTCAGGAATGAATCTTCAATTCTCCGGTTCAATGCATTTAGCGGCATTTCAGCCGTGGGGAACAAGTTCGGGAACGGGACAACGCACGGAAGCGAGCTCAATATGCCCTTTACGATCGAAGTCGAGCAGGAAGACGATGGCCGATGGCTTGCGGAGGTTGTTGAACTCCCCGGCGTTCTGACGTACGGCCAGACGCGTCAAGACGCCATCCATGGGGCGCAGGCACTGTCCTTGTGCGTGCTCGCCGACAGGTTGGAGCACGGGGAGTCGATTCCCCAGATGATTGGAGTCTTTGCGGTCGCGCCGTGAGTCAATGGCGGCGATGAAAGCCCGGCGGCTCCTGGCGGCATTGCTGCGAATCGGGTGGAGTGTGACGCGTCAATCCGGCGGATCACACCGCGTACTCGAGCGAGTTGGCTGGTCTGATTACGTGTTCGCATTCCACGATGACGCCGAAGTCG
>JBLMWR010001099.1:0-2666 GCA_050257335.1 Deltaproteobacteria bacterium
GAGAAGGATTTTCAGGCCCCAGATGTCCCACGCGTGCCGGTACTCTTTCAGCCAGCTCGACGTGACGGGATTGAGCTTCGGCGTGCCGGTGCTGCCCGTCGTAATCGTGAACCGGTCCACCGTCTCGCCGGCGGGGACGAGCGCGGCCAGGTCTCCGCGGGCGACGGCGCCGATATAAGGTTTGAAATAATCGTACGTCGAGATGGGAACCTGCCGGCGGAAATCCGCCAGCGTCTGCACGCACTCAAAGCCGTGGTCGCGTCCGAAGCGCGTATCGCGGCAGCGGCGCACTCGGGCAAAGAGCCACCGCCGCTGCACGTCGCGCGCCTCCTGCAGCAGCCCCTCGAACCGGCGAAAACGCCGCGCGTGCAGCGGAATCATTACCCGGCGCGCCAAGGCTGTCAGCAGTCGTTGTTGCCAACCGGGCTGTGGCATTCCGGGATCTCCCTCACATTTCACGACCAGCGCCCGCCTCCGTTCCGAACCGATCGACCACGATCTTCGACCAGCCTGGTCCGCAGGCCCGCCATTGTAACGGCGGAATGACGAACGGAACACAGTCCCGGTGGTCCATCGCCCCCCCGGGGCAGGTTTCCACCCTGCTCGTCTGGATTGAAGTTGTACAACGCTTTCAGCGTAACGGCTGCACGGCGGAGCGCCATGCCTTCGGTCGCGGCGGACAAATGGGGACTTCAGGGCCTTGCGGCGGGTTTGCGGTCGAAGAACGGAAAGAGTTTAGCCAGGTCTTCCGGCGAAGCGCGCCGGCCGTACTCGCAGAGCTCAAAGGCCTCGGCGAAGCGCACCGCCTTCCCCTTCTCCGGGCCGTACCATTTCACGAGGTCGTCCCGATAGCGATCGGCGACGCTCGAGTTCAACTGGCTCCAGCGGGCCTGGTGCAGCCAGGCCTTGCGGGCCGCGACAGCCCTGGCCGGCGGCACCGTGCTCACGTATTCCTCGCTCCCGTTCGCCCCTCCTTCGTAGAACTGCGACTCCAGCTCGTGCAGCGCGTCGAGCTTCTGGTCGAAGACATCGTCCAGCGCCACGACGACGTCGGCCCGGAAGGGGTACGGCTTCTGAAAGCCGTCGCTCAGGTACATGAAGACCGGGTTCTGCTTCAGATGCGGCGTCTCGGGACAGAAGAACGGCACGGTCACCATGTACGCCGCGTCCTGCACGAGCACTCCGACGTAGCGATGATCGGGGTGGTAATCCCACGGGCGATGACAGATGACGAGGTCCGCCTGCCAATTGCGGATGAGACGTGTGATCGTTCGGCGGTTTTCGAGGGTCGGTTCGAGCTCGCCGTCGTGGATGGTCAGGACCTCAGTTTCAATTCCCAGCACTTTGGCGGCCGCCCGCACCTCGGCGAGCCGGCGCTTCGCCAGTTCTTCGCCTTTGATCCGCCAGTGTCCGATGTCGCCGTTCGTCACCGAGACGAACTTCACCCGGTGCCCCTGTCTGACCCACTGGATGGCCGTCCCTCCCGCCTTCAGCTCGGCATCATCCGGGTGCGCCCCGAAGACGATGATCCGCAGCTTGCGGTTGTCGTCCTCCGCGGCGTGTGCGGGGAGGGCGTATGCGAAGATCAAGCTGGCGGCGACGAAGAGTGTGGTGAGATCGACGCGTTTCATGCGAGTCGCCTTTCGAACAAATTGCGGAGCAAAAAAGCAGATTCCGCGGCGAGCGGGGGGACCAACTCTCTTCGAAACGGTGCCCGCCATCCGCACGGTTTGAACGGCCGTGTTGATCCCGAAACAAATGGCGATGTTGCCGAACTCGACCTTCCGTACCGAGCGATGCAGGGGTAAGAGACGCATGGACGATACCGGCAGGCTTACGCCGGTCGCTCGCCCACGGGTCGCGCCTGGTTGCGCCAGCCCGCAGTATTGACACTCCGAATACTGACCCGAAGCGCGAGAAAGGCTGTGACGACGCGCTCCCTCGCTGGCGCTTCGGGTTGGTATTTGGCTCACCGCAAGTTCGATTCACCCCACCAGCGGGCCGATCGGCTCCCCCTCCCCGATGAGCAGCGGGCGATTCTGCTGATCCCGAACATATCCCTGATGATCGATTCCCAGGCAGTGGTAAATCGTGGCGGCAATGTCCGCCGGGCTGACCGGGTTGATCGCCGGGTAGGCGGCGCTGCGATCGGAGGAGCCATGCACGAGACCGCCGCGGATTCCTCCGCCGGCCATGATCAGCGAGTAGCAGAACGACCAGTGGTCGCGCCCGGCTCCCTTGTTGATGATCGGGGTGCGCCCCATTTCTCCCATCCACATCACCAGCGTCTCATCCAGCAGCCCCCGGCTGTCAAGATCGTCCAGCAGCACGGCGACGCCGCGATCGGCCACGGGAAGCAGTTTGTTTTTCAATTCCCTGAAGTTATTCCCGTGCGTGTCCCAGTCGCGATTGCCGACCGAGTTGAGCGTCACCATGGGGACCCCGGCTTCCACCAGCCGCCGCGCCAGGAGGCAGCTCTTCGCAAAATGAGTGGCGCCGTAAGCATCGCGGACGGCAGCCGGCTCTTTCGACAGATCGAACGCATCGCGGCTCGCCTGGGACGAAAGCAGTTCGAAGGCCTTCCGGGTGAAACCATCGACGGCGCGGACGCCGAGTGTGGCTTCCAGCGTCGGGGCGGCGCTGGAAATCTGCGCGAGGAATTGCCG
>JBLMWR010001100.1:0-5597 GCA_050257335.1 Deltaproteobacteria bacterium
GGGCAGGAAGTACGCGCCCCCCGCTGCGGTGACCAGACACGGCACGAACGCGGCGAACAACAGGGCCGGCTGGTGCAGTTGCTCGGCGAACACCGGCGTCATCCCCGCCACGGCCAGGCCGCTGGTGCCCCACGAGAGGCCCATGGTGAGGGCCGAGGCCATGCCGGCGTCGCGCGGAAACATCTGGTGAGCGTACGAGACCATGGCCGGAGTCGTGCCGATCAACACCAGCCCCGACGGGACCAAGAGCGCCACCAGCAGCCACGTCGGGCAGCCGGGGACCGCCAGGGCGAGCATCAGCGGAATCGCGGCCAGCGGGCTGTAGATCATCAGTTGCCGTTCGCAGCCATGGCCGAAGCGCGAACCGACGAGCAGAATCCCCAGGCTGCCGCACACGAGAAACAGGCTCTGGACGTTCCCGATGACTCCTTCTTCGTAGCCGCGCGCTTTCAGCGTAAACGCCAGCGCCCGCGTCATCCCACTGTTGGGGATGACGCGCAGCGAACAGACGAAAAGCAGAAAGAGCCCCAGCTTGAGGCGCGCCGCCAGGGGCTCGGCTGGGGCGTGCACCAGGGGAGCGTGTGGAATGGCGACCGCCGCGACCGCGCGCCGCGAGGCGATGGTGATGGCGATCACGAGCGCCAGAGCCGGCATGGCCAGCCAGGGCAGGACGCCGAGACCGAACCTCTGGACGAGGTTTCCGCTGACGACCGGTCCCAGCCCGAGCCCCAGCGTTCCCCCGAAGACGAAAATCGAAATCGCCCGTGTGCGATGTTCGGGAAGAAGCTGTCCGGCGAAAACCGCCCCCTCGGGATGAAACGATCCAATGAAGAGATACCCGACCGCGAGCAGGAGTCCCAGCGAGACGGCCGACCCGGCCATCCCGATCGCCGAGAGGCACACCGCCGCGACCGCCGGCCCCAGCCACAGCAGATAGCGCGACCCGTATCGGTCCTGGATGAACCCGAACAGAACCTGGCTGAAGTTCGGCGCGATCGCGGTAATCGCGAACAGCACGAACAGCTCCCGTTCCGACAGCTTGAGCGCATCGCTGAATCTCGGCCAGAGCGGCTCGATGAACATCGCCACGGCGTCCACCAGGGCGTGCATCAGAGCCAGACAGAGAATCGGCAAATATCGCGACATTGGCAGCAAGGATACCCGATTCGGAGGCTCACGCCCACGGGCAAAGTCCGCGCAGCGGGAGGCACGCCCTGAGTTTTTACGAAGGGCGAGGGGGCCAGCCCATCCGATGATGCCTTTTGAATTCGTCAATTTCTGCTGACGGTATTCGGGACCGACGCTGCGCCGTTGATGATCGTTCGAAAGCGAGTTGCGCTCTTTCACGCGCCACGCCCTTCGCAAAAGGATCAGGGCGTGCCATCCGCAGGAGTCATCCTCTGCCGAGATAAAGCTGCTCCACCGGCAGGACGATGGCTTCCAGCATGTTGACGTGCGGAGGAAGCGTGAGCATCGTCAGGGCCGCCTCGGCGATCGTCTCCACGCTCATCATCGGTTCGTCGTCCGATTCCTGGCCTGAATCCTGCCGGCGTTCGACGAGGACGTTTCCGGGATGCAGGCAACTGGCGACGATCCCGAAAGGGCGGCCGTCGAGAGCCGTTGCCTGGGTCAGGCCCCACACTCCGAACTTGGCGGCGGCGTAGGGGGCGCTGTGCTCGCGGGGGCGCTGGGCCGAGATCGAGCCGATATTCAGGATCCGCCCGCCCCCGTGCGCCTTCATCAAGGCGAACGCGCGGCGGCTGCACAGAAAGGCCCCCGTCAGGCACGCGCCCACGACGTTGTTCCAGGCCGCGAGCGTCAGCTCGTCGATCCGCCCGCCGTCGAAGGCGCCCGCGTTGTTGACGAGAATGTCGACCCGCCCGAAGCGTTTGACGACGGCGTCGAAGAAGCCGTCGACGGCCCGCTCGTCGGTGACGTCGACGGGGAACGCGAGGACTTCGGCCCCGGCAGCTTCCAGCTCGCGGGCCGTCTGTTCGAGTTTGGCGGCATTGCGGGCGCCCAGCGCCAGCCCGGCCCCCTCGGCGGCGCAGGCCCGCGCGATCCCCTTCCCGATGCCCTGATTGGCCCCGGTAATGACGGCAACTTTACCAGCGAGTTTCGACATGGATGAATTCTCCCGGCTTGTAGTACCGCCTTCAGGCGGTTCCAGCAGAGCACCGCCTGAAGGCGGTATTACGAACGGTTACCACGGGCGTTTGTTCGTCGGGTCGATCAGCCACAGCCAGTCGTCGAACAGAAACTCGATCCGTGCGGCCAAAAGCGCGATCCGCCCCATGACTGTAAACGCAAACGAAGCGCCGAACGTAATCATCAGGTACCACACCCCGACGCGGGCGATCCTGCCGCCGAATCCCCGGTGCTCGAGCGAAAAGAAGAAGTAGGTGAGACACGACAGCACGCCGAAGACCACTCCCAGATTCCGCAGCGACGACCACACGTCGACCTGCCCCCCGTGGGTGATGACGACGAGCGGAATGATCGTGCTGCGGATCTGGCTGACGAAGTCGGCGTCGAAAGAGCCGATCAGCTTGATCCCCGCGAAAGTCCCGACGATGAAGGCCAGCGGCCAGCGCGCGATCCATGCGCCGCGCGGCGCGAGCCGCCACAGGAGCATGATCCCCAGAACGAGAGGGACCAGATAGACGAGGGATGGCTCTTTTGACTTGTCGAGCTCGGGGAGCGCCCAGGCGCGCATCAGTCCGGGGGCGAGATTCGCCAGCAGCTTGGGAACGATCGCTTCCCAGAAGCCCGCCGAAACCATGGCCCACCCGGCGGCGACCCCGACGTAAATCGACTCGGCGATCTTGTAGAACACGTTGTCACGGTACAGGAACGACAGAACGGCGAGCGTAAAGAACGCCGAGACCCACAGCCCCGCCGTACGGGGGAGGCTCAGCATGGCGCCCTCCTCGCCCGGCCTGGCGTCGACGAACTTCATCCGCAGGTCGGTGACCGACTGGGGATTGATCCGCTGCTGTTTCACGTACGACTTTCCCATGCCGTGCCCGGTCGACGCCCGGTACGCCAGGAACAGTCCCCCGGCGACGAAGAGCACGGTCCAGATCACGGTTTCGCGCTTCATCGGCGACCTCCCCGGAAACGTTCGGCGAAATATATGCCGTTGCCCAGCAGGATCAGCCCGATGATGAGCAGATGCGCCCAGAGCTGCGGCGCCATCCGCCGGATGCCGTCGTTTTTTTTCGGGTCCAGTTGCGGATACCTGGCCGACAGCGCGGCCTCGTACTCGGCCGCGCCTTTGATCGCGGCGAGCAGGCCCAGCATCTGGTCGGGAATGTACGGATAGAACTGCGGGCCCTGCACGGCGGTGGAGGCGCCCGCCAGCTTGACGCCCAGCGGGCTGGCGGCGTACTGCACCCACTCCTTCATGCCGGGGTATCCGGTGCTGATCGTGATAATCAGCTTCATGTCCTTCAGGCTGCCGACGTTTTCGGTGATCGGAAGCTGGTCCAGCGGCCGCTTGTCGCTGTCCAGGGGATACATCTCCTTGAGGCTGGTTCCCATGACGATGATGGCTACTTCCTGCGCGTTGTTGAAACCGAGGTTGACGTAATCTTCGCCGTCCTTCAGCTCGAGGGAAGCGAATTCGGTTTCGATGACGTTGCGAATGTTCTTCTCGACGAGCGGCAGACCGCCGGGGATCAGCGTCATGAAGAACATTTTGTGCCGCTTCAGGCAGCAGTGGCGGGTGAGGGCCGTCGCCATCGGCGCCAGCTCCCCGTCGCTGCTGGGCGAATAATCGAACGAGAACAGGACGTTCGATCCTTCCGGGAGGCCCTCGATATAATCGAACACGTCGCGGACGACCTTGGTGGGCTTCTCGGGAAACGATTTTTGAGCCAGGATCGGGATCGAAACCGCCAGCAGCATGGCCAGGAAGATCCAGCGGCGATCAAGGGTCTTGAGGAATTCGAGCACGCCCTTACTCTCCGTCTGAACCCAGATACGAACGGTCGACCCCCAGCAGCACCTTCAGCGACGTGGCCACCACGCCCAGCGCGATGCCGATCATGATCGCCCGCTGACCGGCCGTGTTGAAAACCCCCAGAATGATCCCCGTCAGCCCCGGAAACGTGAGCGCCGAATATTCTTCGGGGACCCCCGCGGTGAGCCAGGCGCCGGCGTACGTGCGGCCGAGGAGAACGATGAAGGCCGTTCCGAGCAGCAATGTCGCTTCGGTGTTCTTCGCGCGGAACGCCCGAAACGCGGCGGAAGCGACGTAGAACGCCAGGAGGGCGAACATCGTCGCCGTCAGCGGGTTGTAGGCGTAATCGAAGAGCCACCCCAGGGCGCTCCCTTCCGGCTGATAGTCGCCCGACCAGGCGTAATCGGGATTCTCGGGGACGGCGCCGATTTTCAGCATGCCCACGGTCAGGGTGACCAGAAACGATGCCAGCGTGACGGCGGAGTACCCCCAGCCGGCGCGCCGGGCCGAGATTTTCCGCAGGTGCTGCGTGAACAGGTTGGCTCCGCCGAGGACAAAGGCCATCGCCGCCAGGATCTCGAACCATTTCGCGGCCTCGTCCCGCCAGTCGCGCACAGCCGGATCAAAGAAGGCCCCGATCATCACGCAGCCGGTGACGGCGGCGATCAACCAGGGGAAAGTGCTTTTCATCCGCCGACTCCTCTGCCCAGAACCGCCTCTCTCAGGTACACGAGTATCGACGTCGCCCTGCTCCACTCGGGAAACAGCGCCGTCGCCGTCGCCAGGAGACACCCCGCGGACAGCAGCAACCCCGCAAGGACTTTGCCCGCGTCCTGTCCTTTGAGGCTTCCCAACTGGTGCGGCTCGCCCGAAAGGTACGCCGAGGCGGCGAACAGCTCTTCTCCGATCAGCGTGTAGTCGCAGGCAGCGACGAAGAAGGGCAATTGAGCGGCCTCGGCGGTGCCGGCTATCTGGATGGCGCCGACCGTATTGCCCGTCTCATCCAGTATCAGCGACTCTGCGAAAAACGTGCCGGCATAGAAGCAGGCGGCCGGCCTTTCCCGCACCATGTAACCCGTCAGGTAGGCCACGTAGGCAAACTGCTCTTCGGTGACGTAATAAACGCGGTCGTCATTGTATGCCTCGGGACGACCGGCCGCGTGGTACGCCGCCTGAACCGTCTCGCGGGCTGCGGTCATCACCAGAGATTTCGAGGTCGGGACCTCGATCACCGCGTCGTAGTCGGCGGCGATTCTCGCCACATGCGACAACACGGTGATCCCGGCGACCGTCGGGATTTCGTTCATGTCCTGAATGCCGGGGATGAACAGGCACGGCCGCCCCATTTCGGTGGCCCGGCCCACCGCCTCGTCGATCGCCTTCAGCCCCGCGATCTCGCGGACGTGCGTCCCCCGCCCCACCTTCACCAGTTCGGTGAACACGATGACGCCCGTGCAAACCAGCAGCAGGATCGCGCCGAACCAGGCCCGGCTCCAGTCGAACCACTGCACGACGCCGCGCACCGGCCGATCGAGCCGCGCCGCCTCAGAAGCCGCGTCCCCCGCACCGACCGCCACCACCTCGTAAAGGTACGGCGCACCGGGCCGGCAAGTGGAGTCAGAGTATTTCGCCA
>JBLMWR010001101.1:0-5543 GCA_050257335.1 Deltaproteobacteria bacterium
CATTTCGCGAGGCGGGCAGCCTTGACGTTAACCGATGGGACGCCGGGCGGAGGAGATGACGAAAACTCGCTGGATGATCTGGAAAGCGCGCGCCGCGAAGATTATCGTCCGAGTCGCGGCACTCATTCGTCGAATCCCGTGAGGGAAGCGGGGGCCCTTTCATCCGGAACGTACCGCTATTCGAGCTATCGGCAAGGCACGAAAAAGAACCGGCAATCTCAGGGGAAAAGATGGTCCATTATGCGGAACGGCTGGCTGCCGCCATTGCGAAGAAAGGCAATCCCGTTACGGTCGGACTCGACCCGCGGGAGCGGCAGCTTCCCCCCGACGTGCTGGAGCGCGCCCGTCGGCGGCATGCCGACCCCGCGGAACAGGTCGCCGGCGCCTTTGAGGAGTTCTGCTTTCGAATTATCGACGTCGTCGCGCCCCTGGTTCCTGCTGTCAAGCCGCAGGCGGCGTTTTTCGAAGAATGGGGCCCCGCCGGCTGCCAGGCCCTGGCACGGGTGATTGCCAAAGCTCGCGGGTCCGGGCTTGTGGTCATCTGCGACGCCAAGCGCGGAGACATCGGCACCACTGCCGAGGCCTACGCCCGCGGCTATATAGCCGGAGCCGATCCCTCGGCAGCTCCGTGGGGAGCCGACGCCCTGACGGTGAATCCCTATCTGGGGCGTGACACTCTCGAGCCGTTCATGCGCGTGGCGGTCGAACGGGGCGGGGGGATTTACATCCTGGTGCGGACGAGCAATCCCGGGGCGGGAACCTTTCAGGACGTTCGCCAGAGCGACGGCACGATGGTGTACCAGCGGGTGGCCGGGGTCGTCGAAGAACTCGCCGCCTCGACTCGTGGCGCGCACGCCTATGGCGCCATCGGAGCCGTGGTGGGCGCGACGTATCCGCAGGAACTGGCAGAATTGCGTCAGGCGATGCCCCACGCCCCATTCCTGATTCCCGGGTACGGAGCCCAGGGGGGCGGTGCAAAAGAGGTCGCGGCGGCCTTTGCGTCCGACGGATCGGGAGCCGTCGTCAACAGCTCGCGGGGAATCATTTTCGCCGGTGAACGCAAAGAGTACGCCGGGCGCTTCGCGCCCGCTGCATGGGAACGCGCCGTTGAAGCCGCCACGCAGGAGATGATCGCCGATCTCGCGGCCAATACGCCCGCAGGAAATCTGGAGCGCCGCCCGTAGCCGTCTGGTCGTTGCGCCGCGATCGGCTACAATAGCACGCATCGGCACGAGTCCGTGCAAGCGTCACCGAAACTCGCAGGAACTGCGTTGCATCGAACACCGTCGTGGTTCATCCTCCGCCCTGGCGCGCTGCTGCCGGCCCTGATTCTGGCGGCCATCTGTCGTTTCGCCGTCGCCGCTGACGAGACCGCCGACTCGCTGCCGCCGCTGCGCTGGGGGGGCGACCAGGAAGGGGGTGGACCGTACATTTTTGCCGCGGATGATGCGCCGACGCAGGTGACCGGTTTCGAGGTCGATCTGGCGGCGGCGCTCGCGCGGCAGATGGGCTTGCGCCCGGTTTTCGTGCAATGCGACTGGAACCGGATGCTGCTGGTTCTCGATCGCGGCAACATCGACCTGGCGCTTAACGGCTACGAGTACTCGGCCGAGCGCGGGGCGCGGTACCTGGCCAGCCTTCCCTATTACATTTACGAACTCGGTCTCTGCGCGCGGCGCGACAACGGCGGCGTCCGATCGTGGGGCAGCCTCGCGGAGCGAAACGCGGACGGACAAATGAAGCGGGTCGGCGTTCTGGAAGGGTCGGCTGCGGACAGGTACCTCACCGACCGCTTCGGCACGTCGTGCAGCGTCGTCCGTTTTGACGGGAGCACCGAGGCTCTCATGCTGGTCGAATCGGGACAGCTCGACGCGACGGTGCAGGACCTCCCCATTCTGCATTTCTACGTCGACCATCTGAAACGCCATCCCCAACTGGCCCTCGTCGACCGCCCCGCCGCTTCAGGATACTACGTCATCTACGCGCGCTCCGGGGATGAGCGGCTCATGGCCGGCATCAACCAGGCGATCCGTAAATTGCGCGCGAGCGGCGAGCTGCAGGCAATTTATGAACGGTATGGAATCTGGAATGCGACCCAGGAGCATCTTGATGACGTCTGGGCGACCTGGGACTCGAGCCTGCAGAAGGTTCCGGCGAATAAATGGATCGTGCTCGGCCGGCAGGTACCGCTGCTGATCAAGGCGGCCGGCGTCACCGTGGCCCTGTCGCTGGTTTCGATGCCGATGGCGGTGCTGATCGGGCTCGTCGTCGCTCTGGTCCGCTCGTCGGGCACGGCGGCGCTCGGCGGGCCGGGGACGGACGGCGCGCTCACCGGACGCCTGGTGCGTCTTCCGTTCACGATTTACGTCGAAGTGGTTCGCGGCACTCCCTTGGCCTTCCAGTTGTTTGTCGTATACTTCATTCTTCCCGAGATCGGAATCAAGATCGACGAGTTCTGGTCGGGGGTGCTCGCGCTGGCGGTCAACTATTCGGCGTACGAGGCGGAAATCTTCCGACTCGGCCTGCAGGCGATCCCCCGGGGACAAATGGAGGCGGCCCTGTCGCTGGGGATGCCGCGATTCCTGGCAGTCCGCAGGATTATTCTCCCCCAGGCGGTGCGGCTGGTCATCCCGGCAACCGCCAACGACTTTATCGCCCTCTTTAAGGACACCGCGGTCTGCTCCGTGATCGCCGTCGAAGAGCTTTCCAAGCAGTATTCCATGGGGGCCAAGAGCACGGGGCTGTTTCTCGAAATGGCGGCCCTGGCGAGTGTGTTATACCTGCTCATGAGCTATCCCCTGTCGCTGCTGTCCGGCTGGCTCGAGCGCAGGCTGAAGGGCGGGGAGGATAGAGGATAGAGGATGGAGGATGTGCGTTTGCAGAGCCTCGCGAAGCAAGTTTCGCCGTCGCCAGTCGCTTTCTGTTTCGCGAGAATCCATCCCGCGAGAATCGTTAAATCGTCACGGGAATTTCAGATGCTGACCATTTCACAACTCGTCAAGCGCTTTCGCGACCGCGAGGTGTTGCGCGGTGTGTCGCTGAGCCTCGAACCGGGCAAGGTCGGGGTCCTCATTGGGCCTTCCGGATCGGGAAAGAGCACCATTCTGCGCTGCGTGAACGGGCTGGAAAGCTTCGAGGGAGGCGAAATCACAGTCGCCGCAGGGCGGCTCACGGCAAACCTGCCGTACGGCGACCGACAACGGCAGCTCCTGCAGATTCGCCGCACGGTCGGCATGGTCTTTCAGCAATTCAACCTGTTTCCGCACATGACGGTGCTGGCGAACGTCATCGAAGCACCGGTGCACGTGCTCAACCTGCCGCGCGAGCGTGCCGTCGCCGAGGCCCGCCGACTGCTCGAGCGGGTCGGGCTGGGGGACCGTCTCGAGAGCCGCCCGGCCCAGCTTTCGGGGGGCCAGCAGCAGCGGGTGGCAATCGCCCGGGCGCTGGCGATGCAGCCCGAGCTGATCCTCTTCGACGAACCGACCAGCGCCCTCGATCCGAAGATGACCGCCGAAGTCCTGGCCGTCATGACCGACCTGGCGCAGCAGGGGGAAACCATGCTGGTCGTGACTCACGCCATGACCTTCGCCCGCCAGGTCGCGAACCAGGTTCACGTCATCGCCAACGGCGTAATCGTCGAATCGGGCCCCCCGGCCCAGGTCTTTGAAGCCCCGCAACACGCCGAGACGAAAGAATTGCTGCAGCAGGATTAGCCACGATGCCCCTGCTCAAATCCGAAAAACCCAATTCTGAAAATGATGCGGTCCCGCGGGGACCAGTCTGTCGGCCGCTGCCCGCCCGCGGGTTTATTTCATCCGCCAGCCGTCGGGGAGCATGGCGTCTTTGACGACCACGATGATGCCGTCGGCGATCATCGCGCCGGGAACTTCCGGCGACTGCTCGACCCCGGCGTCGTTGCAGATCCGGGCGTTCCGGCCGATCCGGCAATTCTTGTCGACGATTGCCCCCTCGATCCGCGTTCCGTCGCCGATGCCGATGGGCACGCGGCCGCCGGCCTGGTCGGCGGCAATCTCGCCTGAAGTTTGGAAATTATCGGCCCCCATCAAAATTGAGTTGCTGATCGTCACGTTTTTGCCGATTTGCGAGCGCACGCCGATGATGCTGTTCTGGATCGTCGTTCCTTCTCCGATCCGGCAGCCGTCGGCGATGATCGCGTTGTTGAGCGACACCTTGCGGAATTGCGACGGAGGAAGAAACCGCAGCCGCGAATAGATCGGCGCATCGGGGCAGATCAATTCGAACGGAGGATTCGGGGAAGCGAGGTGCAGGTTCGCCTCGTAAAAAGCGCGGATCGTCCCGATGTCCTCCCAGTAGCCGTCGTACAGGAACGCCTGCACGTGCCTCGTGCGGATCGCCGCCGGGAAGATCTCTTTGCCGAAATCCTGGTAGCTCGTCTTTTCCAGCAGCTCAACCAGCGTGTCGCGGTTGAACAGATAAATGCCCATGCTGGCCAGGCAGTCGCGGCCACGGGAGGGAATTCCCAGCGCGTCGATCCAGGCCGGATCGGTGCGGATCAGCGACAAATCCTCTTCAGTTTTCGGCTTTTCGAGGAATCCGACGACCCGACCGGAATGGTCGAGGCGGATGATGCCGAAGGATGACGCCTTGCGGCTCTCGACCGGAAGCGCAGCGATCGTCACCTGGGCCTTCGCGTCGAGGTGCGTGCGCAGCATGTTCTCGAAGTCCATACGGTAGAGCTGGTCTCCCGACAGGATGAGCACATAGTCGATACCCGGTCCCTGGATCGAGCGCAGGTTCTGCCGGACGGCGTCGGCCGTCCCCTGGTACCACTTCTCCCCCTCAATCGTCTGCTGGGCCGCGAGAATCTCGACGAAGCCCCCGCCAAACAGGTCGAACTTGTACGCCTGATTGATGTGCCGGTTGAGACTCACCGAATTGAACTGCGTGAGGACATAGATCTGATTGAGACCGCTGTTGAGGCAATTGGAAATGGGGATGTCGATCAGGCGGTACTTGCCGGCCAGCGGGACCGCCGGCTTCGATCGCAGCTTCGTCAGGGGGTACAATCGGGTTCCCTTGCCGCCGCCGAGCACGAGCGTGATGATGTTGCGCAGGGTCTCTCTCCCGCCTCATCCCATGAGGAGAAAGGGGAAACGTCGTGGTTCAACGACTCTGACAAAAAGCGGGACCGGCTCCGAACGGGCCGCGCGAACTCCCCCCTCGATCAGACCCGGGCGGGGCGCCTGTCCTCTTCTTGCCAGACCGTCGAAGTGAAAGAAAATTCGATGGCGTGCGACGAATGAATAAACGTCGCCGCTCCCCGCTATGGTACACTTTTTGGACAGGATTGAAACCATTTTCCTCCGATTGCCAGTTGAAAAGTCGCGTTCCATCGGCCGCTGGAGATTTGCAAACGCCGGAAACGGAATGTGCCCCGCGGCTGGTCCACTGCGGCCGCGGCGATCAACGGCGTCCTGCACCGCCGCCATTCAATCCGGCGGCTTGCATCTCGCGGGAAATCTTTATCTACTGGAAACAAATGCCTGACGATCTGGAGTTCA
>JBLMWR010001102.1:0-3321 GCA_050257335.1 Deltaproteobacteria bacterium
ATGCACCGCACGGCGAATTCCGTAAACAAACCGCCAACGGCGGGGCGCTCGCCGTCGATCCGGCCAGTGAACCCGAACTGGCGCTCCTCCTGACGATCGCCGACCGGTGCAACCACGCCCAGGTCCTCCCGGCGGGGGACGGTGAAGAGATCTGGAAGGTCGTCGGCGATCCGACGGAAGGGGCGCTGCGCGTGGCCGTGCTGAAGGCGCGACTTCGTTCTTTCCTCCCGTCAGACGGCCGATCGTTGGAGTCCCTTCTTCAGGCGGCCTCTCAACCGGCGCCGCCGGCTGAAGCCGGGACTGCAACCAGAACCGGACCTCACGCTGACCCTCTGCCCGGGGGAGAGGGAATAACCAAAGCAGCATGCGCAGCGCACCATCCGCACGTGCTGCACGAATTACCGTTCGACTCCGAGCGGAAGGCGATGTCCATCGTCATGGGCAGCGCGACTGGAGGAGCGGTGATGTACACGAAAGGGGCCCCGGAGGTCGTGTTGGCAATGTCCACCGCCGAGCGCCGAAACGGGACGGTCGTCCCGCTCACCGAAGCGCGGCGCCGCGAGATTGCCGCCGCGGCCGCCGAAATGGCCTCGCGCGCTCTGCGAGTCCTGGCGTTCGCCTCGCGCGACTGGGAAAAGACCGATGTGCCGTATCAGGAGCAGGAACTCATCTTTGCGGGACTGGCCGGCATGATCGATCCTCCGCGGGAAGAGGTGCGCCAGTCGGTCGCGACGTGCACGGCAGCGGGGATCCGGCCGATCATGATCACCGGCGACCATCCGGATACGGCCCGGGCAATCGCCCGGGAACTGGGCATTGCCGGCGACGCCGATCGGACCGTGACCGGGAGCGAACTGGATGCGATCTCTGACGACGAACTGGACACTGAGGTCGAGCGGATCTCGGTCTATGCCCGCGTGACCGCGGAAAACAAGCTGCGGATCGTCCGTGCATGGAAAAAACGCGGACAGGTCGTGGCCATGACCGGAGACGGAGTCAACGACGCTCCCGCCGTTAAGGCCGCGGACATCGGGATCGCCATGGGGGTCAGCGGGACGGACGTGACCCGCGAAACGTCGGACATGGTCCTGATGGACGATAACTTCGCCTCGATCGTCAGCGCCGTCGAAGAGGGCCGGGCGATTTATGACAACATCCAGAAGTTCCTGACGTACCTGCTCTCGTGCAATATCGGCGAAATGCTGCTGATGCTCACGGCCAGCATTCTGGGGTGGCCCGTACCGCTGTACGCCGTGCACCTCTTGACGATCAATCTCGTCACCGACGGCCTCCCCGCGCTGGCCCTGGGACTTGAGCCTCCCGAGCCCGGCGTCATGACCCGCCGACCCCGGCCGCCGGAGCAATCGATGCTCTCGCTGGGGCTGGGAGCGATCGTTCTCTGGCAGGGCGCGCTCCTGGCCGGGGTGGCCCTGGCGGCGTTCGGCATCGTTCACAGCGCTCATCCCGACAACCCGGCGGCAGCGCGGACAATGACCTTCTGCGTCGTCGTCTCCGCCGAGCTCTTCCGGGCCCTGGCCGCGCGCAGCCGCCGCTGGACCTTCGTTCAACTCGGGCCCTTCACGAACCCGTACGTGTTCGCCGCGGTGGCCCTCTCGGGGCTGCTCACCGCCAGCCTGCTGCTCATCCCGTTCTCGGGAACAGCCTTCTCGATCGCCGCCCACGCCCGCTGGGAATGGGCAGTGCTGGGGCTCCTCTCGTTGACGCCGGTCACGGTGATCGAGCTGACGAAGCTCGCAAGGCAGCGGCTGTAAGGTAGGATGGGCTTCCAGGCCCGTCCGAGAAAATCACGCACGGGCCTGGAAGCCCATGCTGCACGTCATGCCAGAATATCCCTGACCACCGTCCCGTGGATGTCCGTGAGTCGGAAATCGCGACCCTGGAAACGGTACGTCAGCCGTTCGTGGTCGATCCCCAGGCAGTGCAGCAGCGTGGCATTGAGATCGTGGATGTGGACCGGCTTGTCGATGACGTTGTAGCTGAAGTCGTCGGTTTCGCCGTGGACGATCCCCGGTTTGACGCCGCCGCCGGCGAGCCACATCGTGAAGTTCCGCGGGTGATGGTCGCGGCCGTAGTTCTCCTTCGTCAGCGCACCCTGACTGTACACCGTCCGGCCGAATTCGCCCCCCCAGACGACGAGCGTGTCCTTGAGCATGTCCCGCTGCTTGAGGTCTCTGATCAGGGCTGCGGTTGGCTGATCCATCGCCTTGGTCAACTGCCGGATTTGCGGCACCAGGTTGCCGTGATGGTCCCAGCCGCGCAGGAAGACCTGCACGAAGCGCACATCGCGTTCGGCGAGCCGCCGGGCCAGCAGGCAGTTGTAGGCGTACGACCCTGGCTGCGTCACGTCGGGGCCGTACATGTCGAGCACTTCCTTCGGCTCCTTCGACAGGTCGGTCAATTCCGGCACCGACGTCTGCATGCGGTAGGCCATTTCGTACTGGGCAATGCGGGCGTTAATTTCTGGATCGCCGACTTCGGCCAGCTTTTGCTGGTTCAGGTCGTTGAGCCCGTCGAGCATCTTGCGGCGACGGCCGTCGGTGACTCCCGGCGGATTCGACAGGTAAAGCACCGGATCGCCGACCGAACGCAGCGAAACTCCCTGGTGCTTCGTCGGCAGCCAGCCCGAGCCCCACAGCCGCGAGAAGAGGGCCTGCGTGGCCGAGCCCGGGGCGATGCGCGAGTGCAAAACGACGTATGCAGGGAGGTCTTTGTTGGGACAGCCGATTCCGTACGACAGCCACGCGCCGGCGCTGGGCCGCCCGGGGATCTGGCTCCCCGTCTGAATGTACGTGATCGCCGGGTCGTGGTTGATCGCTTCGGTGTTCACCGTCTTGACGATCGCCAGGTCATCGACACTCGAGGCGATGCCGGGGAGCAGCTCGCTGATCCACGCGCCGGACTTGCCGTATTGCTGGAACTTGAAAACCGACGGCGCAACCGGCAGGCGGGCCTGCCCCGAGGTCATCGTCGTGATCCGCTGTCCCTGGCGGACGGAGTCGGGAAGGTCCTTGTCGTAAAACTCCTGCAGCTTGGGCTTGTAGTCGAACAGATCGAGCTGCGACGGGGCATCGGCCATGAACAGCCAGATGATCCGTCTGGCGGACGGTTTGTGATGCAGTTGCGGCAATTCGCCGAACGACTTCAACTCCGGCGGAACGGCGGCCGCGTCGCCCGCGAAAAGCTGCGGATTCAGAATCGACGCCAGGGCCGCCGTCCCGATGCCGCAGGCCGACCTGCCGAAGAAGTACCGGCGGTTGATGAGCGAAGCGAATTCGTGGCGGGGATCCATAGAACACGTAC
>JBLMWR010001103.1:0-8927 GCA_050257335.1 Deltaproteobacteria bacterium
CAATAACCTCCGCAATATCGACGTGGCGATTCCGCTGGAATCGTTCGTGTGCGTGACCGGGGTCAGCGGTTCGGGAAAGAGCTCGCTCGTCACCGATATTCTGTGGGAAGCCCTGCATCGGGATATGAACCGCGGGATCGCCAGCCCGGGGGCCTTCACGCGGCTCAAGGGGCTTGAACATCTCGACAAGGCGATCGACATCGACCAGTCGCCGATCGGGCGCACCCCCCGGTCGAACCCGGCGACCTACGTCAAACTTTTCGATCTCATCCGCGATCTGTACACGCAGCTCCCCGAGTCGAAAGTTCGCGGCCACAAGCCGGGACGGTTCAGCTTCAACGTCTCGGGGGGGCGTTGCGAGGCGTGCGAGGGGAACGGCTCGACGCGGCTGGAGATGGATTTTCTCGCCGACATCTGGGTGCCGTGCCCGGTCTGCAATGGTCACCGCTTCAACCACGAAACGCTCGATGTGCGCTTCAAGGGGGCGAACATCGCCGACGTCCTCGAAATGGACGTGCAGCAGGCGCTCGTGCATTTCGAAAACATCGCATCGATCGCCACGCTCCTCAAGACGCTGCATGACGTAGGGCTCGATTATCTGAAGCTCGGACAGCCCTCCCCCACGCTTTCGGGGGGCGAAGCGCAGCGGATCAAGCTGGCCCGCGAGCTGGGAAAGCGCGCCACCGGCCGGACGATCTATCTGCTCGACGAGCCCACCACGGGCCTGCATTTCGCGGACGTGCAAAAACTGCTCGAAGTCCTGCACGGTCTGGTCGACCGGGGAAACACGGTGCTGGTCGTCGAGCACAATCTCGACGTCATCAAGACCGCCGACTGGATCATCGACCTGGGCCCCGAAGGGGGCGCAGGCGGCGGGACGATCGTCGCCGAGGGAACCCCCGAGCAGGTCGCCGCCTGCCGGTCGTCGCATACCGGCCAGGCGCTGGCCCGCGTGCTGGAGGGATCGGCGGCGCGCAGCATCGGGGGCAGGGCATCGGGGCCGATTCTGCTCGCAGCCAGACAGAATGGGCGCGGATTGCGCTCGAAAAAGAAGGGCGGTGAGACGATTCCGGCGCCCGGCGTCGCAAGGTTTGCCGCCGCGGACGACACGAAGGCAGGCCGGCTGAAGCCGGGACTCCAGCAGGCGGCGAAACGTTCCATCGTCGTCCGCGGGGCGGCTCAGCACAACCTGCAGGGGCTCGACGTCGAAATTCCGCGGCACTCCCTGAGCGTCTTCTGCGGCCCGAGCGGCAGCGGCAAAAGCTCGCTGGCGATGGACACGCTCTATGCCGAGGGGCAGCGGCGCTACGTCGAATCGCTCTCGGCGTACGCCCGGCAGTTTCTGGGACAGATGCCCAAGCCGCGCGTCGAGCACATCAGCGGGCTCTCGCCGGCCATCGCCATCGAGCAGAAAACCGTGGGAAACACCCCGCGCTCGACCGTCGGAACGGTCACCGAGATCTACGATTATTTGAGGATCCTGTTCGCGCGGCTGGGAAAAGCCCATTGTCCGGTCTGCGATGTGCCGATCGAGACGCAGACGACCGATGACGTGATCGACCGCGTCCTGGAGCGTCCGGCAGGCGCCCGGTTATTGCTCCTTGCGCCGCTCCTTGTGGAAGTGGGCCACTCCTACGAACGGCTGTGGGAACGGCTGCGGTCGCAGGGGTTCCGCCGGGTGCGCGTGGACGGCACGACGCATACGCTTGATGCGGTCCCCGAAATGGACCGTCGGCGGAAGCACGAGGTGGCGGTCGTCGTCGATCGTGTGACCGTGTCGCGCGACGCGCGGAAGCGGATCGCCGACTCGGTCGAAGCGGCCCTCGATCTGGGGCAGGGGTGGCTGCACGTCGCCGACATCGCCGAAGACCGCCTCGAAGCCGAATGGCCGGTCGAGCGTTTCAGCCTGCACCGCGTTTGCCAGACGTGCCTGCGAAGTTTCGAAGACCTCTCGCCCAACCATTTCTCGTTCAACAGTTCGCTGGGATGGTGCCCGGCCTGCGAGGGAATCGGGACGCAGCAGGGGACCAACCTTTCGTCGCTGATCGCCGACCCCCGTCGCACGCTTTCCCAGGGGGCCGTGGCCGCCTGGCCTCGCCCCGCCGAAAATGATCTCTTCCGGCGAATGCTCGCGGGCCTGTCGCGGCAGTCGGGCATCCCGCTCGATGTGCCGTTCGAAAAGCTCGATCCGCGTCACCAGCGCGCGGTCCTGTTTGGAACGGGGGAGAAATGGATTCGTCTGCCGGCGGAAGGCGAAAAGAACGCTAGCCGCGCGGCGAGCGACGAGGCTGCGCCGAAATTCCAGTACAAGGGCCTCTACCCGGCGGTGGAAGAAGCGACGCGGGTGTCGTTCTCGTACCGTCTGAAGCTCGAGCACCTGGCGGGCGAAGTCGCCTGTTCGGCCTGTCGCGGCAGCCGGCTGCGCGACGACGCGGCCGCCGTCCGCTTCGGCGGGAAGACGCTGCAGGAGATCTGCGAATTGCCGCTGGGGGAATGTCTCGAATTCTTCCGGGCAATCAAGCTGACGCCCGCCGGGCGGAAGATCGCCGGAGAACTGCTCCGCGAAGTGACCGGACGCATGTCGTTTCTCGTGGACGTCGGGCTGCATTATCTGACCCTGTCGCGGACGATGCCGACGCTCTCCGGGGGCGAGAGTCAGCGGATTCGCCTGGCGGGGCAGGTGGGGCGGGCCCTCACAGGGGTCCTGTACGTCCTCGATGAGCCGACGATCGGCCTGCATCCCCGCGACAACGGGCGGCTGCTGGCGGCACTTCGCCGACTCCGCGACCTGGGGAACACCGTGATTCTGGTCGAGCACGACCGGGAAGTGCTCGAGGCGGCCGACCGCCTGTTCGATTTCGGTCCGGGAGCCGGGCGCTTCGGGGGAACGATCGTCGCCCAGGGAGCGCCGGGGGCCCTCAAAAAATCCCCGCGTTCGCTCACCGGCAAGTTTCTGGCTGGCAGGGAAGAAATCCCCATTCCCGAAGTCCGCCGGGTCGATTCCCGGTCGACTCCGCCGGGAGGCGGCTGGCTCGAGATCCGCGGGGCGCGGCACCACAACCTGCGCTCCGTCGATCTGCGAATTCCGCTGGGGACCTTGTGCTGCATCACCGGCGTCTCGGGATCCGGGAAAAGCTCGCTCATCGAAGAGACCCTGGCGCGGGCCGTCGCCAGACATCTGCACGGCGGCCGCGAAGTCTCGGGACCGTTCGACGAGATTGTCGGCCTCGAGCACATCAATAAGGTGATCATCGTCGATCAGCAGCCCCTCGGTTCGACGCCCGCCTCGAATCCCGCCACCTACACCGGAGTGTTCGATCACATCCGCGAGTTGTATGCCCGATTGCCCGAGGCCAAAGTCCGCGGCTACCGCCCGGGCCGGTTCAGCTTCAACCGGGCGGGGGGGCGCTGCGAGGCGTGCGAAGGGAATGGCCAGAAGTGCATCGAAATGCACTTCTTGCCCGATGTCTGGGTCGAATGCGATGCCTGTCATGGGAAGCGCTTCAACGCCGAGACCCTGGGCGTGCACTACAGGAGTCGATCGATCGCCGACGTGCTCGAAATGTCGATCGGGCAGGCGCACGAGCTGTTCGAAAACATTCCCGGCATCCGTGCGGTGCTGGCGACGCTGTGCGCCGTGGGGCTCGATTACCTGACGCTGGGGCAGTCGGCGGCGACGCTCTCGGGGGGCGAAGCGCAGCGCGTGAAGCTGGCGGCCGAGCTGGCCCGGCCGCAGACCGGCAGGACCTTGTATATCCTCGACGAACCAACGACCGGCCTGCACTTCGACGACATCCGCAAGCTGCTCAAGGTCCTGCACAGCCTGGTCGAGCTGGGGAACACGGTCGTCGTCATCGAACATAACCTGGACGTGATCAAGACCGCCGACTGGATCGTCGATCTCGGTCCCGAAGCAGGTATTGAAGGAGGCTGGATCGTCGTCGAGGGGACGCCCGAGGACGTCGTGGCGCGGGCCGGGGAATACCGGAAGTCGGCCCGCGGATCGCGGCGAAACGGGAATGGCAAACTGGCCGCGGCGATCGAACGCGCGCATCCCCCTCTCTCGGAGGGAGAGAGAACCGTCGCGTTCCGCTCGCATACCGGCGAACTTCTCGCGCCGATCCTGGAGCAGGGGCGGCGCGGCAAAGTCGAAATCTTCGATGCCCGGGCCGCCGCACGAAAGCGCTCGGGGGACCTCGACCTGCGCAAAGTCGGCGCCGAGGCGCGCATGCCCTGGCAGGTGGACGGCCGCCGCTGGCATACCACCGATCGCGTCAGTCACAACGGCCGTTCGCCCCGTTGGGAAGGGAGCGCACTGGCATTCGTGATCGACGCTCTTGAAGGGAAGCGCGGCTTTACTCCCGTCAACTGGAACGACCGCAGCGTGGTGGAGGTGACCGGCGAGGGGGCGCCGCCGACCTGGTTCCTGCACGCCCTCACCGGCGACGAGTGGCTCCTCACCTTGCGAATTCGGGTCGGCCGAAACACGTTTCAGGAAGACGCCCTGGCCGCCGCGCTCGATCTCAAATCGCTCGACGACCTCGATGAACTGCCGGTCTACGGCCGCGGAAATCGTGTCCGCGTGAAAAACCTGAAGGGCCCCTGGCAGGAGGTGACGGTCACGGTTCACTGGCTTCGTGAGATCGATACTCCCGCCTTTCGCGCCTTCCTCGACAAGGCGGTCAAAGCCTATCTCGCCCGCACCCAGGCGGCGCCGCTGAATATCGACGAGTTGACCCCCTGGAAAGTGCTCGGGAAAAAATGGCACCTGTCGCGCACGGGATTCCCGAGCGGCAAACGCGTCCGCTGGGAGCCCGAAGTTCTCGAACGGCTGGCCGACGCGCTGCAACGGGCGCTGCCCGCAGGGAAGGTCGATTGGACGGGCAAACAGGTCGTCTATTTTTATCGTCCCGGCACCGACGAACCGTGGGCGACGGTGCAGACCAAACGCCGCGGCGGCATTGACCTCGCGCTCTTCGGCCCCGCCGGCCGTTTCGCCCTCGGACGGATCGCCGGCCTGGGGAGTCAGCGCGAGATCTTCAGCGCCCCCGGCAAGCCCGAGCAGATTCAGATCCGCGTCGACAGTTCCCACCACGTTCTCGACCCCGACTTCGTCCGCTTCCTCAAGGAACACGCCGATCAGGCATAGCCCCCCGCGCGGCAGGTTTTCGAATCCGCCCGTCTTCATTTGCGCCTTTGCGCGAGGCTGATACCGGCCGGACCAGGTCATGCGCCAGTTCAACCGGTTTGCTTGTTTTTCATGAGTTTCATTTGATAATGAATCGGACGGTCCATCAAAGTCAGAAAGATTCACCATGAGCGATGCCGAACGGCGTCCGTGTCCGGTGTGCGGCGAACAGATTCTGGCGACTGCCAAAGTGTGCCGGTTCTGCGGCGAGAAGTTTGCGCCCAGACCTTCCGAAACCGAGGGGGACGCCACTGGCGGGGTCATTCCCTACAAGAACCCGCCCGCCCTGATCGCCTATTACTGCGGCGTATTTTCGATCGCCGCCTGCATCCCCATTCCCTTCATCCTTCTCCCGTTGCCGATTTGCGCCCTGGTGTTTGGCATCAAAGGGCTGAAAAAGGCCAAGGCAGAGCCGCGGGTGCGCGGACAGGTCCACGCGTGGATCGGAATCATCGGCGGCGCCATTTTCACCGTCCTGGGTCTCGTCATGTCGGTCGTGGGAATCTTCGCCATCATCGCCGCGATCAATCAGAAACGTTGATGCAACGGCGCCGCATTCGTGCGCAGTCGTCTCAATTCGTGGTCGCCCGAAGGCGAAGAAAAGGTTGCGCACGAATTCACTCGAATCGAAGCCCGGACGACGTCGCTCGTATTTATGCGCACGCGCATGTACCGGCTTTCAGCAAGAGAGCCCCAAGGGGGCGAGATTCGACAGCCCAGGGCGCCAGCCCTGGGAAACGTCCACAGATGTTATCGGAAGCCCCAACGGGGCGAGATTCGGAAACGTTGTCAATCGAATCCCGGCCGGGAATCTCGCCCCCTTGGGGCTCTTGGCACGATTTGATTCTGGAACCCAGGGCTCCGCTCCGCTATGCCCTGGGTTGTCGAATCCCGCCCCGATGGGGCTGTTTGGGGGGCTTCGTCGCCACTGTTTTCAGGGCGTCCCCCGCGATGATGTGGTAGACTTGAGGCGAACGTTTCTGATCCTTGCTTCCATTGATTATCCCCGCATGTCCTCCCCGGAACTCGCACAACTCGAAATGCTGGCGCAGGTCGATGAGCTCATCGAGCGCCTCACCGCCTGGGCCGCGCCCGAGCCGGTCTGGGAGCCCCTCGCACACTGCCGGGCCCTGGTCCGCCGGCTCCTGTCGCGGGTCGAGACCCTCCGCATTCGCCTCGAAGCGCCGCTCATCGTCGCCACGTTCGGCGGAACCGGGACGGGCAAAAGCGCGCTGGTCAACGCGCTGGTCGGGCGCGAATGCACGCTTTCCGGCCGACAGCGCCCCACGACGACGCGGCCGATTCTCGTCGCGCACCCGCAGACCGAGCTGGAATTGCTCGGGCTTCCGCTCGACGATTTCGAAATTATGCGCGTCGATGCGCCGCTCCTGCGCGACGTCGTGCTGATCGACTGCCCTGACCCCGACACGACTGAAGCCGAGACCGATGGCTCGAACCTGGCCCGTCTGCATCATCTCCTTCCTTTTTGCGACGTGCTGCTCTACACGGCCACGCAACAGAAATACCGATCGGCCCGCGTCGGTGATGAGCTGGCGCAGGCCGCCACAGGCTGCCGGCTGGTGTTTGTCCAGACCTGTGCCGATATCGACGAAGACATCCGCGACGACTGGCGGCGGCAGCTCGACGATCGTTACCAGGTCCCCGACATTTTCTTCGTCGATTCGTTGCGGGCCCTGCGCGTCCAGCAGGCGGGGCAGCGCCCCGGCGGCGATTTCCGCCGCCTGCAGGATCTGCTCTCGACGGAACTGGCCGCCTCGCATCGCACCCAGATCCGTCGTGCGAACCTTGTCGATCTTGTGCAGGCGGCCCTCGACCACTGTCGCTGTTATCTGGCGCACCATTCCGCCTCCCTCGAACGACTCGAACTCACGCTGCAGGAGCAGAAGCAGAAGCTGGTGGGTCTGATGTCCGACCGGCTCCGCGACGAGCTGATGCAGAGCCGCCATCTGTGGGAGCGGCGATTGCTCTCGGCCGTCACCGAGAACTGGGGCTTCACTCCGTTCGCCTCGGTCGTCCGACTCTACAACAGCCTGGGAAACCTGATTGCCTCCGCCGGCGTGTGGCGGGCCCGCAGCTCGGCACAGATGGCGATCATCGGGGCCGTGCAGGGCGTCCGCTGGCTCAATACGAAGCGGCAGGAAATCGAAGCCGAGGGGCGGCTCGATCGGGTCGCGGTGTGCGGACTTGACGACAACGTGCTCCGGCAGGCGCAGGTCGTGGTGACCGGGTACGTGCAGGAAGCCCGCCTCGACCCGCG
This sequence comes from Deltaproteobacteria bacterium, assembly GCA_050257335.1. GTDB lineage: Bacteria > Planctomycetota > Planctomycetia > Planctomycetales > Planctomycetaceae > JACQFH01. The sequence continues at coordinate 7,467 of JBLMWR010001103.1, forward strand.
GCTGATGGAACAGGGGAGTCTCGACGGTCTTCGGCACGAGGCGGTGCGCGTCGAAGACGAGTTTCTGGGAGACGCGGGGCGGCGCGTCGAAGAAATCGTCGGCCAACTGGCCGCCAGGCATGCCGCCCTCCCCGTACGCCTGGGATACGAGTTTCTGCTCGGGGCGCTGCTGGCCTACGTCATCGGCCGGCCGGCCTGCAATTTCTTCTACGACAATCCGGTTCAGAAAGCGCCGCTGCTTCCCTCCGATTTTTACGTGCACGCGGCGATTTTTGTGGCGCTCTGGGCCGGAGTGCTGGTGATGCTCTTCACCCGCCGGCTCCGCCGCGGGCTCCTCGCGCGGATCGGCGAACTGGCCCGGCAACTCGCCGAAAGCCGCCTGGCGACGGGGCTCTTTCCGCAGCTCGAGAAAGCCGCCGCCGACGTGCGCTGGCAACGCGAGCGGCTGGAAGCGCTGGCGCTGTCCACGACCGAAATCCGGCGCGAAATCGCGAGTCTCACCACGCTCGGGGCGCAGATCGCGCCCGTGGGCGTCCAGCGTGCATTGCCGGCAGTAACAGCGCTCTCCCCTCCTTAGCTCGTGTGGCAGGTGAACGAGATTCTTCAGCGTTCATGCAACACTTGAATTCTTCCTCATTTCATCGTTCACAACATGCCCGGCCCGCCCGTGCCCCTCCTCCACGTTGTCCTCCACACCCCCGACATTCCCCAGAATACCGGCAACATCGGACGGACGTGCGTTGCCGTGGGAGCCAAGCTGTGGCTCGTCCGGCCGCTCGGTTTCCGCCTCGATGAAAAGCACCTGCGGCGGGCCGGCATGGATTACTGGGAGCACGTCGACTGGGAAGCGGTCGAGAACTGGCACGACCTGCGGACGCGCCTGGCCGGGAAAAACTTCTGGTACCTCACCAAGACCGCCCCGCGCCTCGTCTGGGACGCCGAGTTCCATCCCGGCGACGTCCTCGTCTTCGGCAGCGAGACCCGCGGTCTCCCGGCAGCGATTTTGCAGGAAGATCCGTCGCACAATCTGCGGTTCCCGATGCGCGCCCCCGTCCGCAGTCTCAACCTCGCCAGCACCGCCACCGCCGTCATCTACGAAGCCCTCCGCCAGTTCGGCGGGTTGAAGTGACGAGCCCCGGAGTCAGAGGACCATGACGGCGTCCGTCATGCTCTTGACCCGGATCCCGCAGGAATAAATCCGGCGGCTCGCTGTGCGTCATCCTCCGCTGGTCACCTCCCCGTAATCGGGTACTGCGTGTCCTGAAACCCTTTGCCGCTGTGTTCGCCGGGGGGGACGAGCGTGTTGATGAAGGCTTCGTCGGCCGCGTCGATCGTGACGGCCAGGCACCCCATGTTGTCGTCGAACTGCTCCATCGTCCGGGGGCCGATGATCACCGAGGTGATCATCGGGTTGGCCAGGCACCACGCCAGCGCGAACTGGCTCATGGCGACCCCTTTCTT
>JBLMWR010001104.1:0-3972 GCA_050257335.1 Deltaproteobacteria bacterium
GTGGATCGGCCAGGAGCGCGAGAAGGCGACCTTGGAGAAGTTCTTCGACTGCCTGAGACCCAAGCCGTCTGCGCGGGTGGAATTCGTGTGCAGCGACATGTGGGGTCCGTACGTGGACGTGATTGCCGATCGTGCCCCCCAAGCGGTGCACGTCCTGGATCGCTTTCACATCATGCGGCTGATGAACAAGGCCATTGACGACGTCCGCCGGACCGAAGCCAAGCAGTTGGAGCGAGATGGATACGAGCCGATCCTCAAGCACTCCCGCTGGTGTCTGCTGAAGCGTCCCGAGAACAGGACGAAGCGACAAACCGTGAAGCTCAAAGAATTGCTGTGCTACAACCTGCAATCGGTGAAGGCTCACTTGCTGCGAGAGGACTTTCAGCGCTTCTGGGATTACCAGAGTTCCACCTGGGCGGGAAAGTTCCTGGACGAATGGTGCACGCGCGTCATGCGAACACGGATCGAGCCGATGAAGAAGGTCGTGCGGAGCCTGCGTGATCATCGGGAGTTGATCCTGAACTGGTTCAAGGCGGCCGGCCGCCTTTCCGCTGGAACCGTGGAAGGCTTCAACAACAAAGCGAAATTGACCATGAGAAAAGCTTATGGCTTTAGGTCGCCTGAAACCGCAAAAATCGCCCTGTATCACACGCTATCCGACCTCCCCGAGCCGAAATTCACCCACGAATTCTGGTGAGGAGGCAGAAAGGAATGAGCGAGACGAGGGCCGGCCGCGTCGGGGCCGCTCGACGGCGGTATGGGCTTCGCGCCCGTCAGTCTAAGTGAGCGCCCCTGCGGCTAACCCGCACCCGTAAGCGATTCACTTTTCCTGTCGCACTCTTATCATGGCGGCCGGAATCACCGGGCTCGGCCGCGACGGCCGGCTCTTCCTCCTGATCCATCGCGGACACGGGCATTCCGTGATCAGGCCTGTTCGCATACAGGAGCCAGTAGGCAACCGGAATGACAAATAAGGTGAAGAGGGTCGAAGCGAAGAGCCCGAAGATCAGCGTCCAGGCGAGGCCGGAGAAGATCGGATCGATAATGATGGGAACCGCACCGAGCATGGCGGCCGTCGCCGTCAACAGAATCGGCCGCAGGCGGACGACGCGACTCTCCATGATGGCGTCGAAAAGAGAGCGTCCTCGCGCCAGCGACAAGTGGATGAAGTCCACAAGGATGATCGAATCGCGGGTCACGATGCCCGAAAGGGCGATCATGCCGATCATTCCCGTGGCCGTGAAGTAGACCGGATCGAGATAGCCACCGACGTGGTGTGCGCTCAGAGCATTGAGCAGCCAGAAACCGGGCATCACGCCAAGGACAGTCAATGGAATGGCCAGCATGACCACCAGAGGAATGACGAACGACCGCATCTGTGCCACGAGCAGGATGTAGATCGCGACCAGCGCCGCACCAAAGGACAGGCCGAGATCACGAAAGACATCGAGCGTGATTCTCCACTCTCCCTCGCCGGCAAATTGCACCCTGAATCCCGGCGGCAGCGCCCAGGCAATACCGCCGCCGTTCGACAGAAAAGTTCGATCGGCGACAGGCCTGGCGGCGACGTCAGCCAGCCATCCGTTGCCGACGTATCTGGCATCCCTGGGCGCCTTGACGTTGGCGGTCTCATCCGACATCACATCGACCACGACGTCGGCCGGGGGCCGCCCGGCAGTTTCTGCGAAGACATAGGCCACCCGCTGGAGGTTCTTGTGGTACACCATCTGATCCACACGGGTCGTCTCCCAGCGTCCCAGTTCGGCAAGGGAAACTAACTGGCCCTTGTCCCCTTTGACTCGCACTCGCGCCAAATCAGCGGCGCTGGTCCGCTGGTCCACAGGGACTCGCAGCCGGATCCGCAGAGGATTTCGTTCGCCGTCATTTCGCACCAGACCCACCGTCGCTCCGCCCTGGACGGCCTGCAGTGTACGGGCGATCTGGTCGGCCGAAATACCGCTCAGCGCGGCTTTCTCGGTATCCATGACGAAGGTCAGTTTTTCCTGCGCGGCTTCGCGTCCGTCGTCGACGTCAACGACCCCCGGCTCGACGGCCAGACGGGCTCGTACCGTATCGGCGGCGAGCAACAGATCCTCGTAGCGGATGTCCGGCTGCCCGTAAATCTCGGCCACGACGCTGGCAATGACTGGCGGCCCGGGCGGCGTCTCGACGAGCTTCATGCGCGCGTGATGCCGGTCGGCAATTTCCTGAAGGTCATTCCGCATCCGCAGGCCGATCGCGTGACTCTGCAGGCTGCGGTTCATTTTGCCCGCCAGATCGATCCGTATGTCGGCCACGTGATCGCCTTGCCTGAGATAGTAGTGCCGTACGAGGCCGTTGAAATCCATGGGCGCCCCCAGGCCGACGTAGCTCGTGTAGTCGGCGACCTCGGGAACCTCAGCCAGGTATGCTTCGATCTCGCGCACCGCTGCGTCCGATCGTTCCAGAGTCGTGCCCCGATCGAAGTCAAGGACCAGCAGAAGCTCGTTCTTGTTGTCAAACGGCAGCATCTTGAGTGGTACGCTGCGCACAGCGGCCAGTCCCATCGCTCCCACTGTCAGAACCAGCATGCCCGCCAGAAACGACCAGGCCACGAGCCGCGATCTCAGCATGGGAGCCATCAGGGGGTAGAAGACCTTGTAGAGCGCCGATTGCCTGACGGCGTCCAGGTCGTGCAAATCGGGGTGGCTGTCCGTTTCCTTGCCTCCCGCGCGGTACTTTCGACGGAGCCCGTGATAAGCCAGCCACGGAGTGATCGTGAATGCCACGACCATCGACATGAGCATCGTGACCGGGACGTTGAACGCCATGGGCCGCATGTAGGGCCCGATCATTCCGGTGATGAAGAACATCGGCAGAAAACTGGCGATGATCGCTAATGTCGCGGTAATGAGCGGCGGACGAATCTCGGCCACCGCCTCAAGCACAATTTGACGAGTGGCCTTCTTGCGCAGCGCAAAATGCCGGGTGATGTTTTCCACGTCCACAATGGGGTCATCCACCAGCAGCCCCAGGGACAGGATCAGCGCAAAGAGGGTGACGCGGTTGATCGTATAGCCCAGCATCAGGTTGGCGGCCAGCGTCAGTCCGAAGACGACCGGTACCGCGACCGCCACGATGAGCGCCTCGCGCCACCCCAGCCCGATTGTCAGCAGCGCGACGACGATCAGGATGGCAACGGCCAACCCTTCGAGAAGTCCGTTGACCTTTTCGTTGGCTGTGAAGCCGTAGTTGCGGGTGACAATCATTTCGACGTCACCGGGCACGATTTTCTGCTGCAGTTCTTCGGCCTGCCGCAGCACGGCATCGGCAACCCACACGGCGTTAGTGCCTCTTTTTTTCGCGACGGCAATTGTGACGGCCGCATGGGCAACGCTGTTTTCGGCCGCATTCACTGCCGCACTGCCGGGCTCGCCCAGAATCGTACCGGGGAAGTACTCGTCCTTCGTGAATTCACGGGCCGGTCCCCACCCGTGGCGGACATAGCCCGCCGTTTCGTCGGGCCCGTCCTCGACGCGGGCGATATCCTTGAGAAACACCGGCCGCCCCTCGAATACGCCGACAACCAGATCTCGCAATTGACGCGCGTTTTCGAAAGGTGCGCCGGCATCCACACGGATCAGGCGGTCGCCCGCGCGAAAATCACCGGCCGTCTGGCGGACGTTCGTGACCTGAACCGCCCGCTGCAGCTCCAGCGGCGAGACGTGATAGGCGGTCATCCGGTCCGGGTCCATGAGCACCTGGACGACGCGTGGCCGGCCGCCCACGACGTAGGCCCGCGACACCTCCTGGATTCCCGCCAGGCGCTGCGCGAGCTCCTCCGCCACGCGGCGCAGCGTCATGTCGTCGGCAGACTGGCTGGCGAGCGTCAATGTGGCGACCGGGACGTCGTCGATTTCAACCGGCTTGACGACCCAGCCGGTCACGCCGTCCGGCACCATGTCCACGTTTTCATCGATCTTTTTGTAGAGC
>JBLMWR010001105.1:0-5106 GCA_050257335.1 Deltaproteobacteria bacterium
AGAAGAAGACGAACCGGCACCGCGACGAGGTCTTCGTGGAATATTCCGAAAACGAAGAGGCGGCCGTCAGGACCGAGCGGTGGAAACTCGTCTACACGACCGGGAAGCGCGAGCGACGGGACGGATACACGACCGGCCGTCCTCTTCCGGGGCGCACGATCCGTCTGTTCGATCTGGAGCATGATCCGGACGAGATGACCAGCGTCGCCGATCGCCCCGAGAACGCCCCGGTCGTCGCCGGGCTGACACAGAAGCTCGCCGACCACCTTCGGCGCACCGCCCGGCGGCCGGAGCAGATTTCGCAGTCCGGGGATGTCTACACGCAGATTGACCAGCTCCTCAAACCGCGCGACGTGCGGGCCAAACCGAACATTGTCTTTATTCTCGCCGACGATCTCGGGTATGGCGACGTGGGGTGTTACGGACAGAAGCTGGTGCAGACGCCGCACATCGACGCTCTGGCGGCCGCCGGCATGCGGTTCACCCAATGTTACGCGGGGAGCACTGTGTGCGCGCCGTCGCGGTGCGTGCTGATGACCGCCCGGCATACGGGGCATTGCACCGTCCGCGGGAATGCGCTGGTCCCCCTGAGGCCTGAAGACGTTACGGTCGCCGAGGTGCTGCAGTCGGCCGGATACGCCACGGGGCTCGTCGGCAAATGGGGCCTGGGTGAGCCGGAAACGTCCGGGCTTCCCAACCGGCAGGGGTTCGACGAATTCTTCGGGTTCCTCAATCAGCACCACGCCCACAATTATTATCCCGACTATCTCTGGCGGAACGAACAGAAACTGCCGCTCGGGAATGTCGTGCCCCGGGACAACATCGCCTCGATGCGCAGGGAATACGCCCCCGACCTGTTTACCGCCGAGGCCCTGTCGTTTATCGACCGGCATGCCGAGCAACCGTTCTTCCTGTACCTGGCCTGCACATTGCCGCACGCCAATAACGAACGGGGCCGGGCCGAGGGGAACGGCATGGAGGTTCCCGACGACGCCCCCTATTCCGACCGCGCGTGGCCGCAGGCGCAGAAGAACCACGCGGCGATGATCACGCGGCTCGATGCGGGCGTGGGGCAGGTCCTGGCGAAGTTGAAGGAAGCGGGACTGGAAGAGGAGACGATCGTCTTTTTCAGCAGCGATAACGGCCCGCACAAGGAAGGGGGAGCGGACCCGCTGTTCTTCAAGAGCGCAGGTCCCCTGCGCGGACACAAGCGCGACCTGACCGACGGCGGGATCCGGGTCCCCTTCATCGTCCGCTGGCCTGGAAAGATCGCTGCCGGCTCGCAGAGCGATCAGGTCGCCTGGTTTGCCGATTTTCTGCCCACGGCGGCGGAGCTGGGCGGCGCCAGACCACAAGCGGGGCTCGACGGCGTGTCACTTGTGGGGACGCTGCTCGGCAAAGCAAAGACATTCGAGCGGACGCTGTACTGGGAGTTTCATGAAGGGGGCTTCCGGCAGGCGGTGCGAATGGGGGACTGGAAAGGGATTCGGCTCAAGCCGGAAACGCCGCTCGCGCTGTACGACATCGCCCGCGATCCATCGGAATCGCAAGACGTGGCCGCGGAACATCCGGAGGTCGTCGCGAAGATCGAGGGGTATCTGAAGACTGCCCGCACGGAGTCGGAGGATTTTCCGGTGAAGGGAGCGAAGTGAAGAACCCGCGGGGACGCGGCGTATTGTAGTCATCTCGGTCCTCCGAGATGGTCTCCGTGCATGGCTTGCGCGACTGGCCCTGAACGACGCAAACCGCCGATTGCTGGCACCCGTTCAGACCGCCACGTCGCTTGGCTACGGCGCGGTGAAGCTATTTCTGGCTCGGGAGATGGTGCCGCGAGGAATGCACAAACCTCATCTCGCGGAGCGCGATGACGACATTGCCCTTTACGCGCCGACCAGCTCGAGAATGAAGCGCTGCACCTGGCCGAGGAGGGCGTAGCGGCGGCGGATCGGCTCGGGGAGGAGCTGAAAGGCGGCGACGAGGCGGCGGCAGCCGGGAGCGCCGCAGCGGCAGGGCATCGTCCAGCCGTCGCTGACCGTCGTCGAGTAATCGAAGCGGATTTCTTCGCCTGCCGCGATCGGCCGGATCGCCACCAGCGACGTGTCGCCGAGAACTGCGGCGTTGGGATCGCAGGAGTGATTGACGAACCGCCCCGGCTCGTCGAGATACAGGTAGCGGTCGATGCCGACCTGCAGGGCGTTCGCCGCCGCCGCCCCCCGGGCCCGCACTTCATTCAACGTCAACACCGGCCCGGTGAACCGCAGGATTTCGGTCCCGGGAGCGATCGGCTCCGCGGCGAACAGGCCCAGGCCGAGGGGGCAGGCATCGATGCAGGTTCTGGGACGCATGGAAGGCGAATGACGAAAGCCAAAATCCAGATCCCGGCGCGCCGGGAAGGAAAACGAATATCCGGAAATTCGAAATTGGAATTCCCGAGGGCTGTTTGAGATTTTGATTTTTGATGTTCCTTAATCATTCGGATTTTGAGTTTTCCGTTCTCGGCTGTTCGTTCCCCGTCAGCAGTTCCGGCTCTTCGAGCACCAGGTAGTGTCCGTGGTCGGCGGTGACGATCAGCAGCGATTCGGTCCAGTTGCTGTTCTGTTCGACCCAGTCGGTGATGGTTTTCACCGCGGCGTCGCCGCTGTTGACGGCGCCGATCGAGTTGTCGATGTTGTTGTTGTGGTTGGCCCAGTCGACGTCACCCGCTTCGACCATCAGCCAGAAGCCCCTGGGGTTCCTTTCGAGCACCGTCAGGGCCGCGGAGGTCATGTCGGCCAGCGTGGGATTCTCGTCGCGCTCGGCGCGCGTATAGAATTCCGCTACGAGCGAATTTCCCGGGGCGGGCTGATAATCGCCGTCGGCGGTCTGGAACGGCAGATGCCCCTTGTTCCGGCCGATGCCGTAAAAGCCAAACAGCCGCTTCCCCGCGCCGGCCGCTTCGCGGGCCCGCTCGGCAAGCCGCTGTTTTCCGCTCACGCCGGCGGCCCGCAGGGAGAGGAGGTATTTGCCGCCCGACGCGGCGTCGATCGCTTTCAGATCGTCGGCGGTGATCCAGGCGTTCCCGGACACGAAGTTCTTCCCCTGCCCTTTGTCGGTCGTTGCAGTCGTCGCGTCTCCGAAGCCCCCGCCGATCAGGACGTCAACGCCGGCGAGGGGCTCCCGCGGATGCGCGATCGAGGGGAGGCCGACCAGGTCGCGGGTGAGGTCCTGATAGTCGTCGCGATGGACGTTATGCGCGTAGGCGCAAGCGGGAGTGGCATGACTGATGGGGACGCTCGTGACGACGCCGATCGACAGTTCGCGCTGCTGCGCCTCGTGGGCGACGGTGGCGACCTGGTTGCCCGTCACGTCCACGTTGATTGAATCATTGTAGGTCTTCACGCCGCTGGTCATGGCGGTGGCTGTGGCCGCCGAATCGGGATAGGCGTGCTCGCCGGTATTGGCCTTCTGGCTTTCGCGCGACATGCCCATGAGGTAGAAGGGGTCATTCCCGGGAGTCCACGGCTCCGGTCCCGCCTTGACGACATTGTAGCCGCCGGGTTGTCTGCCGCCGGGGTTGAGAAGCCGCTGCTCGTTGACGTCGGCGTCGGTCCCTTCATTGTGCGGCGAGGTCACCATGAAGCCGAACTGGGTCGTGCCGCCGGCTGTGTAGTCCTGAAAATGGGTCCCTTCGCCGCGGCCCTCGCAATAGCAGACTTTCCGGCGGTTGTAGATGGCGGCGGCCCGGGTCGTCTGCCAGTCCATGCCGTCGAAGATCACGAGGAACGCGTATTTTTTTCCGGCGGCAAACCCCGCGCGCTGGATCGCGGCCAGATCGGTCTGGTCCATGTATTCGGCGTGGGGATTGAGCGTGTTCGTGGGAACGCGGCCGTAAATCCGCCGCAGGGCCTTTTCGCTGCGGTAGGCGCTGTTCGATCCCGTGTAGCTCGTCAGATCGACCCCCGCGCCGCCGCCGCACGTTCCAAACGTGTAAACCGGAATCAAACGATTCGTGTGCGTCTTCCAGGCGGTGTAGCTCTCGGGGAAAGGCCCCCAATGGCCCAGGGGCGAACGGCCCAGTTCAATTGCCGTCGACTGCAGGCGGCGCACGAAATCTTCCGCTGCGGCACGGGCTGCCGTCGCCAAAACGGCCATGAGACACAGGGCGGCAACGCGGAACGTCTGAAAATGCATGCGAAATCCAGGGATGATTGCCAGGACGAGGAATTTCCGGAACTCGGTCACTCCCTGATCGTAGCGATTGCGCATCGAGGGGGCCACATTCCCGGCGGCAACCTTCGAGGACGCTTCTGGGGAAACCGACCCGCTAGCGCTGTGTCAAAGGTAAAAGGCAAGTTGTAGCCACGCTCGCCAGAGCGTGGGAAAGCACCGAATACAGACTCATCCCCCACGCTCTGGCGAGCGTGGCTACCCGAAAATCACGCTGTGACAAAGCACCAGCGAGAAGGCCGGTTATGCGGATTGCGTAAAGTTCGCGGCCCCTGCCGGCCGATAACGGAGGAAGTCTGAAATTGTCCTGGGCGCAGGGATGCGCGGCGGGCTGCTGGAGAGACCCGATGCTCGGCCGATGGATCGTGGGACTGGGAGGCTTTGTGGCTGCCATCGCCGTCGTGGCGTGGTTGCGCGCCGAAGCCAGAGTCCCGGCCGAGAGTCCGATTCGACCCGAGCCGGGGCGGTACTACGCGCTGCAGCTTTCCGGCGCGTCCCGTGCCTTCGATCTCGAAATGGACGGCATCAGCCGGTATGAGCTGATCGTCAGCAGCCTGGGGGATGCCGCACGGACGTTTCCGGTTCGTCTCGAGGTGCGGCACCGCGAGCGGGCCGAGCAGTTTCCCGCCATCCCCGTCGCGCCGCTGGTGCCGCGAAATATCGCCCTGGCGCTGCCCCCTCATTTTCCCGCGGTGGAGCAGGTGCAGGCCGTCGCCGGAGCTCCCGAGCGGAGGTTTTTTCTGCACGTCTCCGCCGGCAAGCTCGAGGACGAGCAGGGTTACGTGCCGGTGACCGGCAATCTGGCCGCCGAGGGGGATCGGGTGCGGGTCTATTTCGACCGCCACACGCCGCCTTCCGAACCGGCGCCGGGGCTGATCGAAGAAATCATCCGGCTGCTCG
>JBLMWR010001106.1:0-12094 GCA_050257335.1 Deltaproteobacteria bacterium
CATCGCCGCGATTGCGGCGCGGCTCGCCGCCGCGCTGGAACAGGTCCCCGCGGAGTGGTGCGATCGCGTGCACGTGGCCTTCACGGCCCACAGCATTTCCGAGGCCATGGCCGGTACCTGCCGGTACCAGGTTCAGTTGCGCGAGACGTGCCGGCTGACCGCGGCGCAATTGCGGCTCGAACCGTCGCGCTGGCAACTCGTTTACCAGAGCCGCTCGGGACGTCCCGAAGACCCCTGGCTCGGACCGGACATCTGCGACCACCTGCGGACCGTGCAGGCGCGCGGCGTATCAGCGGTCGTCATCATGCCGATCGGTTTTCTGTCGGATCATATCGAGGTGCTGTACGACCTCGACTGCGAAGCCCGGCACGTGTGCGTCGAGCTGGGGCTGGCCATGGTCCGCGCCGGTACAGTGGGAACGCATCCCCTGTTCGTGCAGATGATCCGCGAGCTGATTGAGGAACGGCTTCCGGGAAGCGAGACGCGCGTCGCCATCGGCGAGTTTCCGGCCTGGCCGGACGTGTGCCCGGAAGATTGCTGCCCCGCACCTCCCGCATCCACCCACGGGCGCAGCCCGCCGTTTCCCCCCCTTTTCAAGGGGGGGGAAGGGGGGGTCGGGTGAAGTGGTCTGCGGACGCTGAATTAATGTCCAGAGCGGCGCTCATTCCCGAAACCGGTAGCCGACGCCGCGAACTGTTTCGATCTGCTCGGCGCGGCTCCCCAGTTTCTGTCGCAGCGATTTGACATGCACGTCGATCGTGCGTTCGAGGACGAGTGCGTCGTCTCCCATGGCGGCTTCCATCAGCTCATGCCGGCTGAAGGCCCGTCCGGGCTGGCGGACGAGGGCCCACAGGAGGCGAAATTCGGTCGGGGTCAGATTCAGTTCTTCGCCGGCGACAGTAGCCTGGTGACGGGCGCGGTCGATCTCGATGCCGCCCGAGGCGACCACATCCCCCTCCGCCGCCAAGGTCTTTTTCCGGCGGAGGAGCGCCTTGATCCGCTGGATGAGGGGTTTAATCTTGAAGGGCTTGGTGACGTAATCGTCGGCGCCCATCTGAAACCCGACGATCTCATCGACTTCCTCACTGCGGGCGGTGAGCATCAAGAGCGGAATATCGCGGGTGCGGGCCCCCGATTTGAGGATCCGGCAGACTTCCAGCCCCTCGACGACGGGAAGCATCAGGTCCAGCACGATCAGATCCGGAAGCGTGGTTTGCGCCCGGCGCAGGCCGTCCTGCCCGTCGGTCGCCGACTGGACTTCGAACCCCTCTTTGCGGAGATTGTACGTGAGCACCTCGACGAGCGCCCGCTCGTCTTCGATGATCAGGATCGTCTGCTTCGACATGGGCCTACTGTTTCCAGAACTCCGCCCGGTGACGGATGATTTCCCCTTCGACGAGGTAGACCACGTCTTCGGCGATGTTGGTGGCGTGGTCGGCCACGCGTTCGACGTGCCGCGACGCCGAGAACAATTGCAGCGCCGGTTCGATCAGATCGGGGGAGCGTTTCATCATCTGCAGCAGCTCGTCGATGATCTCGCGGTTGAGGGCGTCGACGACGTCATCCTGCCCGCAGACCTCGCGGGCCAGGCGGCTGTCCTGGTTGACGAAGGCATCCAGCGACAGGCGCAGCATGTCGAGCGCCACCTGCGCCATGTGGCTGAGCTTCTCGGGGACCACGACCTGGGGAGACCCGGCCAGGCCCGCCGCCCGCTCGGCGATGTTCACCGCCACGTCGGCGACGCGCTCGAGCTCCCACGCGATCTTCATGACGGCCGCCACGCGCCGCAGGTTGTTGGCCACCGGCTGGTGCAGCGCCAAAATCTTCAGGCACTCTTCTTCGATGCGCACGTCCCAGCGGTCGATTTCGTCGTCGCGATCGACGATTTCCTGCGAGACGCCGACGTCGGGACGCCCCAGCTCGTCCACCGCGCGGTGCACGACCTCTTCCACCACAGCGCACATCGACATGATATGCTGGTGCAGGGATTCCAGGTCGCGGGTGAGATGTATCGACATGCCGGCCCCTCTGAACCGAAGCGCCGCCTATCCAAAGCGTCCGGTGATGTAGTCTTCGGTCTGTTTCTGGCGGGGACGCGTGAACAACTCTGGAGTCGCCTCCATCTCAACCATTCTACCGTGATAAAAGAACGCCGTGTAGTCGCTGATCCGCGCCGCCTGCTGCATGTTGTGCGTGACGATGACGATGGTGTAGCTGCGCTTCAACTCGAAAATCAGGTCTTCGATGCGGGCCGTCGATGCCGGGTCGAGCGCCGAGGCCGGTTCGTCCATCAGCAACACTTCCGGGTTCGTCGCCAGGGCCCGGGCGATGCACAACCGCTGCTGCTGCCCTCCCGACAGGTCGATGGCGCTCTCCCGCAGGCGATCTTTGACTTCGTTCCAGAGCGCGGCCCGTTCGAGCGCCTGCTCGACGATGGAATCGAGCGCCGCCCGGTTCGAGACCCCGGCGACTCGCGGGCCGTACGCCACATTCTCGTAAATCGACTTCGGAAAGGGGTTCGACTTCTGGAACACCATGCCCACCCGCTTGCGCAACGCCACCACGTCGATCTGCGGATCGTAGATGTCGGTTCCGTCGATCAGTACCTGGCCCGAGATCCGCCGGCCTTCGATCAGGTCGTTCATCCGGTTGAGCGTGCGCAAGAACGTGCTTTTTCCGCAACCCGAAGGGCCGATCAGGGCCGTCACGCGCTGCGATTCGATCGACATCGTCACGTCGAACAGCGCCTGCATCGGTCCGTAATGGAAGCACAGTTTGCGAGCTTCGATCTTGGGGACTGCCGGAGCAGGCGCACCCGCCGCCTCGTGCACGCTCATGCGACGTCGCTGGTTGGTCTGAACGATTTCGGAGAACGACTCAAGCAGGGCGACCATTTCGCCTTCCTGAAAAGGGTATCGACCAGGCCTGCGAAATCACAGCAGGATGTGCTCCGGGTCGCAGACACCTTATCCCCGCCCTGTGAAGAATCGCACCACTGAATTGTTAAGACATGATGAAGACCAGCCGGCTTGCGGATTATGGGCGAGCCGGGCCGGCTTTGGCGCAACGACCTGCGACGGAACGGGTTGTGCCTTGCGCAAGCCGCTGCCCGACCGCTCGCGCCCGGATGATTCGCCCTTCCCGACGAAATTCGCGCTCAGCCCGGTGACGCGGTTTTCAACTCGACCGTGAACGTCGTTCCTTTTCCCAGCCGGCTCGATACCGCCACCGTTCCCCCCAGAATCTGTACCAGATGTTTCACAATCGACAGCCCCAGACCCGTCCCGCCCAGCTCGCGCGATCGGGCTCGATCAACCCGGTAGAACCTCTCGAAGATCCGCGGCAGGTGCGCCTGGGGGATGCCGATCCCGGTGTCTTCGACATCGATCCGGCAACGATCTCCCTGCACCTGCCAGCGGACGTTGACCGTCCCTCCCGCATTGGTGTACTTGACGGCGTTGTCGATCAGGTTGTCGAGGATCTGCTCGAGCGACTCTTCGTCGGCCAGCACCTGCACGGCCTCGGGGGGCGGGGTCGTGACAAGATGCATCTCCTTCCGCTCGGCGTACTGCCGGTGACGGTTCACGCACAACTCGACGACGTCGGCGAGGGGGACGGGATGCAGAACCGGCGGCCGCTCCTGCGATTCGATCCGCGTCAGCGCGAGCAGATCGCGGACCAGCTTGTCGAGGCGCTCGGTCTGCTCGTTGACCGTCTGTAGAAAACGGACGCGGATATCGACGTCCTCGAGGGCCCCGTCGAGCAGCGTTTCCACGCAGGCTTTGATCGACGCCAGGGGAGTCTTCAGCTCATGCGATGCGTTGGCCACGAATTCCTGCCGGACCTGCTCCAGCCGCCGCAATTGCGAGATGTCGCTGGCGACGACGATGGCCCCGGCGGCGATGGGACCGGGAAGGCCGGCAACCCGGACCGACAGGACGCGCGGAACCGCGGCCTTGAGCTCCAGCTCGCCCCCCACCGGCCCGCTCTGCGAAAGCGCTGCCGAAGTCCAGTGCTGCAATTGGGGGCTGCGAACCAGTTCCCAGAGCGGGCGACCGACCGCAGTGGATTCGTGGATCGGAAACAGCCGGCACGCGGCCTCGTTCACCAGCAGCACGCGCTGCTCGCTGTCGATGGCGATCACGCCTTCGACCATGCTGTTGAGGACCGTACGCAATTGATTCCGGCTGGCTTCGAGATCGGCGATCCGCGATTTCAGGTGCAACTGCGTCTGGTCGATCAGGGCGGCGAGCTCTTCCATCTGCTCGCGGCCTCGCGGCGGAACCCGCTTGTCGAATTCCCCCGCCGACATCTGCCCGACCACGTCGCTCACCGATTCCAGTTGCCGGGCGATCCGGCGCGAATTGAGGTATGCGGCCACCGCCATCGAGACCAGCGCCAGAACGGCAAACAGCGCCAGAACGGTCAACGCCGTGGAGGTCGCGATCCCCATTCCGAAGATCGACCACAAGGTTGCTCCGGCGGCCAGCGGAACATAGACCAGGACGAACGAGAGAACCTGGCTCCAGTGATTTCGCAGCCGCGACGGCTTGATTTCCGGAGTCAGGTTTGGCATGATCCTGATACTATAGATTTGTACACTACTCGCAGGAGATCCCATTGTTCCGGCGGGGCCGGACCACTGCCCCGGTGTACAGGGGAGTGCCCCAGGTTTCGAGATGCAGGGGAAACGACGTGATGCACGGCGGCGGATGTTTCAGGTGGTTCTGACGAATGGCGGAGTTCTCTGCGAAGGGGTCGGGCGCAGTCACGCGGCGGCCTTCGTGCGCATGTGGAACCGGCTGATTGACCGGGGGGAACCCAGCGCGTACATTCAACCTGTACTCATTTCCATTCGCAAGCCGCAAGGGCAAATCGATGCACAACACGCTGTTCAGTCTGAAAGGCCGCGTGGCGCTGGTCACGGGGGGGAGCAAGGGGCTGGGTAAGGCGATGGCCCGGGGATTCGTCGAGGCCGGGGCCGATGTCTTCATCAGCAGCCGCCACCAGAACGAGCTCGAGACGGCCGCCGCCGAAATTGCCAGTGGCTGGGAATCGCGCGTCGCGTGGGCCGTTTCCGACCAGACCGTTCGCGGCGACGCCAACCGCCTTGCCGAGGCGGCCCTCAACAAATTCGGCCAGATCGACATTCTGGTCAATAACGCCGGCAGCAACATTCCGCAGGCGATCGACGCCGTCAGGGACGAAGACTGGGACCGGATCATCGAGCTGAACCTCAACAGTTGCATGGCCCTGTCGCGCGCCGTCGTCCCGCAGATGAAGGAACGCCGCTGGGGACGGATCATCCACATCTCGTCGATCATGGGGCTGGCCTCGAAAGCCGGCCGGAATTCGTATTCGGCGACCAAGTCGGCGCTGATCGGCCTGGCCCGCTCCATGGCCCTCGACGTGGGGCGCTTCGGGATCACCGTCAACTGCATTGCCCCGGGGCCGTTCATGACCGATCTCCCCGGCAAGATGCTTTCGGCCGAAGAGAAAAAGGCCTTCGCCGAACGGACCGCCGTCGGCCGCTGGGGCGACCCCCGCGAGCTGGCCGGACCGGCCCTGCTGCTGGCCAGCGACGCCGGCAGCTACATCACCGGCACCTGCCTGGTGGTGGACGGTGGAACGCTGTGTAATACGTTCTGAATTCTCCGTGCCCCGAAGGGGCGCGCACACTCCCCCCTTCGCAAAGGGGGGGAAATTTATGATCTACCTCGACAACAACGCCACCACTCGCCCGCTGCCGGAAGTGGTCGATTGCATGACCCGACACTGGCGCGAAAGTTTCGCCAACCCGGGAAGCCGGCACGCCGCCGGGCGCCGCGCACGGCAAGTGCTCGAAACGGCCCGCGAGTCGATGGCCGCCATCCTCGGCGCTCACCCGGACGAGCTCATCTTCACCAGCGGCGGGACCGAATCGAACAACATGGCCATCCTCGGGCTGACCGCGGGGCCGCCCGGGACGATCGCCCTCAGCGCCGGCGAACACCCCGCCGTGATGGAGACCTGCCGCTTCCTGCAAACAAAGGGCTGGCGCCTTTCGATCCTGCCGGTCGATGAGGATGGGTTGGTCAATACTCCTCTCCGGCCCCTTGCGAAGGGGGGGAAAACGTCGGCCGCCGCCGAAGATCACCTCCACCTCCTCACCCTCATCCTCGCCCACAACGAAACCGGCGTCATCCAGGACGTGCGCCCCGTCGCCGCCGAATGCACCGAGCGCGGGATTCCGTTTCACGTCGACGCGGTGCAGGCGGTCGGCAAGATTCCCGTCAACTTTCACGATCTGGGCGTCACATCGCTGGCCCTCGGCGCGCACAAATTCTACGGGCCGCGCGGAATCGGCGCGCTGTTGCTGAAGCGCGGCGTGAAGCTGGCCCCTTCGGCATTTGGAGGGCATCAGGAGTCGGGACGGCGGCCGGGGACCGAGGTCGTCCCGCTGATCGCCGGAATGACCAAAGCCCTCGAAATGTTCCATGCCGAACAGGAGCAGCGGCTCACGCAAACCCGAATGCTGCGCGACCTGCTCGAACAACGGCTGGCCTCCCTCTGTCCGCCGGTGGTCCTCAACGGCTCGCGGGAGAGGCGCCTCCCCAACACGCTCAATATTGCGTTTCCCGGCGTCGACGGCGAGGCGCTGCTCGTGGCCCTCGACCTGGCAGGCATCGCCTGTTCGCTCGGAAGCACCTGCGCCAGCGGTTCCGCCGAGCCGGCCCCCGTGCTGCTGGCGATGAACCGCCCCAAAGAAGTGTGGCATTCCTCGGTCCGCTTCAGCGTGGGGATCGAAAACACAACCGCCGAGATCGAGCAGGCCGCCGCCACGATCGCCGCCACCGTCAATCGTCTGCGTGCGTCAAAGTAGCAGTCGTGCTCCGCACGCCGTCGTCCGCGTGCCGGAGAATTCGTGTTGCGTGTTATGCTTGCAGTTCGACGGGAAAATCTGGTTTACTCGCCAGCATGTCCCGCTCCAAGCCTGCCCACTCATCGACGCTGGTTCCCTTCCTGGTGCTGCCGGAAAACCGATTCGCCTTCGAGGCCGTGGCGTCGATCGGCGAGGGGAAGCCGCGGCCGGTTTATCTGCACGGGCCCTCCGGGGTCGGCAAATCGCACCTGGCGCGGCACGCGGTGCGCCAGTTTCTCACGCGCGAACCGAACGCACGCGTGCAGCACCTGACGGCTGCGGAGTTCGCGGCCGAGTTTTCCGAGGCCTCGACGAACAGGACGATTCCCCTGTTTCAATCGGCGACGCGCGATTTCGACCTGTTCGTTCTGGAGGACCTGCAGGTTCTCGATCGCCGCAGTGAGACGCAGGAGCAACTCCTCGCGCTGTGCAACGAACTGACGGCCGCGGGATGCCAGATCATCTGGACGAGCCGCCACTCGCCGGGGGATCTGGGCGGGTTCCTGAAGAAACTCGTGAGCCGCTTTCGTGCCGGTGTTCTGGCGCAACTGAAGCCTCCCGGGCCGGACAGCCGGCTTCGGCTGTTGCAACATTTTGCAGAAATGCAGGAATTGCCCCTGTCGGGAGAGACGGCAGAGGTTCTGGCCGCGGGCCTGGCCGTTTCCCCCCGCGAATTGTGGGCCGTCCTCACCCAGCTCGATGCCGCGTCGCGGCAGCAGCGGCGCGCGCTTGATTCCGAAATGGTACGGAGATTCCTGCGGCAGGAGTCGGCACCCCCCAGAGCGCGGCTGGATGACATCTGCCGGGCCGTCGCCCGACAATTCGGAATCAGCGCCCGCCAGTTGCGGTCGCGCAAGCAGTCGCGCGGGGTGGTTCTGCCGCGGCAGTGCGCCATGCGGCTGGCGCGGCAGCTTTCGGGTCGCAGTCTCGAGCAGATCGGGCGGTATTTCGGAGGGCGCGACCACAGCACCGTCATCCACGCCTGCCGGCGCCTGGAAGCGCTGCTCCCACACGAAGCCGACCTGCGGCTGAATCTCTCTCAGATCGAATCGGCGCTGTCGGCCCCGGATTTGTAGTTCCGCCGCGTTCGCAGTCTCGCCTTCAGGCGGCACGGGCACCCGCTGGCAGCGCGTGGCCTTGCTCTTGCACCGACCGTGCGGAGAGGCGGGTCCGCAGCCGCCTGTTGATAACCTGTTGACAGCCTGTGACGTCGATTTGCGTCACTTCGCCAGGACTCCTCCAGCTTCTCGCAGACGGTGGATCTCAGAACGCGAAAACAGCGTAAAATCAAGGCGTTTTTTGCTGTTTTCCACAGTCGATCCACATGCCGGCAGGGGCATTGAAGGACTGCAACTTTTTGCCTATCATACACTTCTTCACGGGGAGGCTGGATCATTCACATTCGGCCCCGCACCGGATACTACTACTGCTGTTTAGAAACCCTTTTTGACACCTCGACTGGTTCACTCTCACCGTTAAAATTCTGACTGGAGGCCAGCGCTCATGAAGATTTCGTGCTCCCGGGGAGCTCTCGCGACAGCCTTCCAGACGGTCAGCGGCGTCGTTCCGACACGGACTCCCAAGGCCATTCTGCAGAATGCCAAGCTCGAAGCCACGAAGGGTCAGGCAGTGCTGATCGGGACCGACCAGGAGGTCGGAATCCGCTACCGGCTCAGCGAAGCCGATGTCGAAGCGGCCGGGGAAGTACTGGTGCCCACGAATCGCGTCCTGGCGATCCTCCGCGAAATGCAGGGAGACACCGTCCGCATTGAAATGACCGACTCGGGGACCGTGATCCGCGGGGAACGAGCGCAGTACAAACTGGGGGCCGAAAATGCGGCCGAGTATCCCGGCGTTGCCGAATTCGACGAGAAGAATTCCGTCAGCGTGGCGGCAGGCGTCTTGAGACAGATGATCCGGCGGACGATCTTCGCCACCGACACGGAAAGCACCCGGTACGCCCTCGGCGGCGTCCTGGTGGAGATCAAAGGAGAAACGATCACCATGGCGGCGACCGATACGCGGCGCCTGGCGGTGGTTCGCGGGCCGTGCGCCGCCTCGGGAAATGCCGCCCCGGAAAATGCCGTCCCGGTCGTCCCTTCCAAGGCCCTGGCGCTGATCGAGAAGGCCCTCGTCGACGAAAATGAAACAGTGAGCATCGCCATCCGCAACAACGACGTGCTCGTGAAGACGGCTGTGGCGACGATCTACAGCCGGCTCGTCGAGGGACGTTTTCCACGCTACCAGGACGTCATTCCCGCCAGCAGTACGACAACGATCGAGCTGGTGGTGGGCCCCTTCTATTCCGCTGTGCGGCAGGCTCAGATCGTCACCAGCGAAGAGAGCCGCGGCGTCGATTTCGAGCTGGCGTCGGGGTTGATGACCCTTGCCAGCCGGGCGGCGGAGATCGGCGAGTCGAAAGTCGAATTGCCGATCAGCTACGACGGCTCGGGGCTGGTCATTACGTTCGACCCCCGTTACGTCGCCGAGTTTCTGCGGGTCCTCGAGCCGGAACAGCCCATCCGGCTCGAATTAACCGACTCGGAAAGCGCCGCCGTGTTCCGCACGGATGACGGATACACGTACATCGTCATGCCTCTGTCGAGGGATCGGTAATTCCATGGGACGAGGTCCGGGGCCGCAACGTCTGGCGCTGGCGCTGTCGGAATTGATCGCGCAGCGCGGCTACGCCCGAGTGCGGGGCGATGCACAGTTGCAGTCGGCATGGGCCGAAGCCGCCGGCGCGGCCATCGCCCGGCAGACGCGGGCCGTGGCCATCCGGCGGGGCGTGCTGCACGTCGCCGTCGATCACGCCCCCCTGCTGTCGGAACTCGCCGGTTTTTACCGGCAGGCGCTGCTCGAAAAACTCCAGGAAAAACACGCCGGCCTCAGGATTCGCGACGTGAAATTCAAACTCGACAGCGGCATCGCGGCGCGAAACCGACCGCGGCCGGTCACTGGCGGACCGGACGGCTGACCGGCGCCGCCCGCGCCCCGAGCGGCCGTTTTGTGCCAGAACCTCACTCTTCAATGGATTGTCCCGCCCCATGAGTCCCGAAACCGAATATGTTCCCGGAGAAAAGCTTCCCGCAGGACCCGATGTCCCGCAGGAGGGCGCGCCCGTCTCCGAATACGACGAGACGCAGATTCGCGCCCTCAAGGGAATCGAGCACATCCGCACGCGCCCGGCGATGTACATCGGCGACACGACCCCGCGCGGGCTGCACCATCTCGTTTACGAAGTCGTCGACAACTCGATCGATGAAGCGGTCAACGGCTTCGCGCGGCTGATCACCGTGCGCATCAACGCCGACGGCAGCGCCACGATCGCCGACGACGGACGCGGAATTCCCGTCGGGCCCATGCCCGAGATGGACAACCGCCCCGCCGTGGAAGTGGTCCTCACCGAAGTCGGCGCCGGGGGCAAATTCGACCGCGCCGGGGGCTACAAGACGGGCACAGGGGGCCTGCACGGCGTGGGAATCACCGTCGTCAACGCCCTCTCGGAATGGCTCGAAGTCGAAGTCCGCCGCGAAGAGCACGTGTGGGTCATGGAGTTCGCCCGCGGTGAAGTCACCAGCCCCCTGCAGCGGCTGGGGAGCACGCAATCGACCGGCACGAAGATCACCTTCAAGCCCGACGGCAAGATCTTCCCCGACACGAAATTCGTCTTCGACACGCTGCAGAAACGGCTGCAGGAGCTGGCGTTTCTCAACAGGGGAATCCGCATCCAGTTCAGCGACGAACGCTCGGGGCAGGCCGAGGAATACTGCTACGCCGGGGGGCTCGTCGAGTACGTCGGCTGGCTCAACCGCACTGAAACGTCGCTGTTCCCCGAGATCGTCACGATCGCCGGTTCGCAGGAGGGCGTCGATGTTGACATCGCCCTGCAATACAACGACGGCTATTCCGAAAACGTCCGCACCTACGCCAACAACATCAACACGATCGAAGGCGGGACGCACCTCAGCGGTTTCCGCAGCGCGCTGACGCGGTCGCTCAACAATTACGGAAAAAAGGAAGACATCTTCAAGGACTACATCCCCACCGGGGACGACTTCCGCGAAGGCCTCACCGCCGTCGTTTCGGTGCGCGTCCCCGAGCCGCAATTCGAAGGGCAGACGAAGACCAAGCTCGGCAACAGCGAAGTCGAGGGGATCGTCACGTCGATCAGCAACGACAGTCTGACGCGGTTCTTTGAGGAGCACCCCAGCGTCGCGAAGCGCATCGCCCAGAAGGCGCTGTCGGCGGCCGAAGCCCGCGAGGCCGCGCGCAAGGCCCGCGAAATGGTCCGCCGCAAGGGGGCTCTCACCTCCGCCGGGCTCCCCGAAAAGCTTCGCGACTGCCGCACCCACGACCTGCTTTCGAGCGAGCTGTTTCTCGTCGAGGGGGATTCGGCCGGCGGGTCGGCCGACACCGGCCGCGACTCGAACACCCAGGCCATCCTCCCCCTGCGCGGGAAGATCCTCAACGTCGAGAAAGCCCAGCTCGTCAAGGTGCTCGACAACGAGGAAATCTCGGCGATCTTCAAGGCCATCGGCGTTTCTCCGGGCGGCGAGCTTGAAGACGCCGCCAAGCGCCGGTACGGAAAGGTCATTCTCATGACCGACGCCGACGTCGACGGCAGCCACATCCGCACGCTGCTGCTCACGTTCATGTTCCGGCACATGCGGCCGCTGATTGAACAGGGGTGCATTTACATCGCGCAGCCGCCGCTGTACCGCGTCGTGCAGCGCAAGCAGACCCGTTACGTGCAGACCGCCGAGGAGATGACGAAAGAGCTGATCGAGCTGGGAATCGCCGGGGCGACGCTGCGGTTCACCGACGGGACGATCCTCGAAACCGACCGGCTGCGGACGATCGTCGATCTGATCAGCCAGCTCGAAGAGCCCCTGCTGACGCTCGAACGCCGCGGAATCGACCTGCGGTACCTGGCGACGAAGCACCAGACCGAGCGCGGCCTGCTTCCCCGCTACCGCGTCTTTCTGGGACGCGAACAACACTGGTTCGCCGACAAGGCCGAGCTCGACAAGTTTCTTGCCGAGCAGGAAACGAAGCTCGGCCACGAACTGCGTGTGGCCGACGACAGCCTGGGGCCCAAGCGGCCCGCCGCCGTGCCCGCGACGGACGGCGCACCGCCCGAGACGCCGCACAAAAACGGCCACGATTCGGCTCTGCAGGTGGTCGATCTCC
>JBLMWR010001107.1:0-8589 GCA_050257335.1 Deltaproteobacteria bacterium
CCCTCCAGCACCCCGCCGAGGAATCGAACCTCGTCCGGCAGCTTCGAAGACTGCCATGCTTCCGGCACACCCGCAGGGCAAATGCGTAATTCCCGCAAGAGTCGGCGTGGTCAGATTCGAACTGACGATCTTCTGCCTCCAAAGCAGGCGGATTTCCTGGCTTTCGTACACGCCTCCGGACTGCGAACGAAAAGGGCCCGACGTCACTGATAGACGCAGGCGTGGGCCAATTGGTTCGGGAGAGTTCCTGTGAATTCCTGGGACGGCGTCTGTTCGAGCGGCCCCTTGACCCGCTTCCAGTTGCCGCATTAAAGTGGCGTAGCGCGTCGCAAGTCGAAAAAAGATTGCTGCTGGCGGCTTTCCTTCGCAGGTGAGAGGCTGACATGCACGACGGGCGGATCAAGATCAACCGGCGGGGCCTGATCCGGGTCGGCAGCCTGGGGATGATCGGGTTGAGCCTGCCGCAATTGCTCGCCGCAGGAAAAACGGCCAGACGCCGCGAGCGGTCGTGCATTTTTATCGTCCAGTACGGCGGCGCCAGCCACATCGACAGTTTCGATCTGAAGCCCGAGGCCCCCGCGGAAATCCGCGGGCCGTATCGGCCGATCGCCACCGGGGTGCCGGGAACGCAAATCTGCGAACTGCTCCCGCGCCTGGCGGGAATGGCCGACCGCTTTGCACTGATTCGTTCAATGACTCACGGCAACCCCGGCCACGACGGCGGCATACACGTCTGCATGACGGGGCGCACGGCTCCCGTCGAAAGCACCCCCTATTTCGGATCCGTGCTCTCGAAACTCAAACCATCGACCGAGAACATTCCGTCGTACGTCTGGCTGCAGAATCTGGCCGGCGACGTGCAGCCGCGCTATCTGAGTGGCGGTTTTCTGGGTTCGGCGTACGGCCCCTTGCGCGTGGGAACCGATCTCGACAACCCGGCCGCCGACGGATTTCGGATGAAGGCCTTCGATCCCGCCGACGGCGTCTCTGCCCAGCGCCTTGTCGCGCGGAACGGACTTCTTACGGCCCTCGAAACAACCTGTGATCCATCTCAGCCGTCGAAGACGGGCGCGTTCCGCGCATTTCAGGAGCGGGCGGTGGATCTGATCGCCGCCCCCATTGCCCGACAGGCCTTCGACCTCGAGCGCGAACCGGCGCCAACCCGCGACCGGTACGGGCGCCATCCGCTGGGGCAGAACCTGCTCATGGCGCGCCGATTGATCGAAGCGGGAGTGCGGCTGGTCAGCGTGACGGCGTGGGCGGGCACGCCTCCCGGCGAGAAGTTCCGCAACGTCCAGACCTGGGACATGCACGGCGACGGGGCGGGGCTGGGGAGCATTTTCGGCAAGGGGGCGTATGGACTGGGATGGGCCCTGCCTAATGTCGATGAAGCGGTTTCGTCCCTGCTCGACGATCTCGAGCAGCGCGGGCTTCTGGAAGACACGCTCGTCGTCATGGTGGGGGAATTCGGCCGCAGCCCCCGGATCAGCGGCGCGGGGCGCGACCACTGGCCTGCCTGCTATACGGCGCTGTTGGCAGGCGCCGGCATTCGCGGCGGAATGGTACACGGCGCGTCCGATGCGCAGGGGGCGTACGTCAAAGACCGCCCCGTTTCGCCGGAAGCGTTCGGGGCGACGCTCTTTCACGCGCTGGGCGTCCCCCCCGACACGCGCTTCGGTCCCGACGGCTTCAGCTTCCGCGTCAGCGACGGCGAGCCGCTGCTGGAACTGTTTTCTTAGTCGCTGACGAGATGGCAGGACGGCCCTTCTGGGCCGTCTCGCGCCTCAGACGGCCCGGAAGGGTCGTCTTGCAGTTTGCGGGACCGGCCGCACAGCGGCCGGCTTGGGCAGAACGTTTGCGCCCATCCGGCATTCGCAGCATGCATGTGGCTGTGATGCGCCCGTATCGGGAGAAGCTACCCTGCATGCCTCAGTGACTGCGCGTCTTCGTATTGCCCGGGAATCGCGCCGCTGTCGTAGACTGATGCGGGGATTCCATCGTTGGGGAGGCACGCAAACGCGGAACGGCCGATCATGCCGTCGCCGGCCGGGAGCGACCACAGCGACTGGCTCCGCGGTTCGGGCATTCTCGCGAGAACCTGGCGGTTGACGACGCCGCGGCATTCAGAAAATGACGCCGCAATCTCGATGGCCGCGAGCATGCTGGTGCGCGTACTGGCGCATCCCCGCAGCGAGACAATCCCTCTTGTCGAGCGCACGTCGATCGACCGCGCGGCGACTCGTTGATCCTGCTCGAACGCGTTCTGGATTTTTCGGCAAAGTGCTTCGTCCCTGGTGATCATCAATGACCTCCTTCAAGCGCAACGTGTTGTCCCGACTGAGAGGGGCCGGGACGCGGAAGAAATCCCACAGTCGGATTTTGGCAGCAGGTGAAAACGTCGGGATCAGGAGGATCCTAAATGGCCGCATCAGGGAATCCCCGATAGGCGCATTACGGCCATCTCTCCTTCCCAGGCCGACCGTTGTGCGGCCGGCTGGGGGCGAGAGTCCCTGGCTCCTTGAAGGCAAACGCGTTTTTCGCGTCAGCGTCGAAAGGCTGACCTACAGCAACTCGTCCAGCAGGCGATTCGTCAGCTTTTCGGCCACGCTGTTGGTTTTGAGCCGCTGGCGAAGATTCGTGAAATCCACGCAGTCCATAGCCTGGTCCTGATTGAAGCACGAAAAGACCGGTTCGGTCTCCCTTCTCGTGAGCGGATCGAGGTGCTTCTGCAGGCACTGACCGCAAACCTCTTTCATCATGCACTGCATCATCGAGTTGATCGAGGCGATGCCGACGTGTCCTTCCTTGAGATACGGCTTGAGCACTCCGTGCCGCGCTTCAGCAACGGCCGCCATCATCCGGTCGGATCCGATGGCAATGACACGGTCGATGTCCCTGAGGTTCAGGCGCCGGTCGCCGCCGAATTTCCCCTCGGCATACGCCACCATCGCCTGGACGATATTCCCCACGAACGTCAGATCCTGCGGGCGGCGGGGGGCGATCGGCTCTCCCTGGTCAACCGACCAGACCACCTGGTCGGTCGCATTCTCGATCGCCTCCTGCATGAAAACGTCTTCCTTGTGGCGGTAGCCGGCAAAATAAACCACCATCGATCCCTGATCTCGCAACTTCTTGCCGATGGAAAAGAGGACCGCGTTTCCCAGTCCCCCACCCGCCAGCAGCACCGTTTCCCCCACCGGAGTCTCGCTCGGAGCGCCCGTGGGCCCCATGACGACCACCGGCTCGCCCGGCTTGAGGACGGCGCACAATCGTGAGCTGACCCCCATTTCCAGGACAATCAGGCTCAAAAGGTCCTGTTCCGTATCGACCCAGGCGCCGGTCAGGGCGATCCCTTCCAGCGTCAGCCGCACGCCGTCGACGACCGGGGCCAGCGTCTCGTAATTCTGCAATCGGAAGAACTGCCCCGGCTGGAATTGCCGCGCCGCGTACCGCGCCTTCACGATCACTTCCACAATCTTGGGAGTCAGCCGATTGACGGCGACCACGCGGGGAATCAGCGTCTCGTCGAGGTACCGGGTCAGCGACGTGAATTTCTCGAACGGCGCCGGGTGCGATTCGGCCCCGGTCGACTCCACCCGGGCGATCTCGGCAGCGAACAACCGGGCCACCTGCACCGCGCCGTGCTTGGCCGACGCCATCGCCTTGACCACGTTGCCCGCGTAGTCGGGATGGTTATCGCCATAGAACGAGACGAAGCGGCCGGCATTTTCGTACGACAGAAAGAATGCCTCCCGCGACGGCTCGCGCACTTCTTCCAACTTCCACGCTTCGCTGCCTTCGAGCAGGCGGTACTTGCGAAAGAAGCGGCCGTCGTCGTCGAGCTGGAACGTCCCGGGGCACTCGCGCTCGTAGATGGTGTTGGGACTCGTCCCGGCGGCGACGCAGACGGAGCGCGCCGGCAGGACGACCTCGCTGCCGTCGCTTCGCTTGAACTTCAGGGCGGCGACCGCCCCGAACGCATCGGGCACGGCCTCGGTTGGCGACAGGTTCTCGACGAAGCTCACCCCTTCCTCGAGCGCCTTGACGACCTCTTCGTGGTTCAGGCGGTATGCGGGCGAATCGGTCAGTTTCTTGCGGTACACGATCGACACGCCCCCCCACGACTGACAAAGCGTGACGAGATCGGGTGCACGGCGTTCGCTCGCAGCCCGGGCCCGCTCGGCCCGCACCGCGCGGCCATGCTCGAGAAACGTCTTGAGGATTTCCGTCTCCTCGGGATCGCACGTCTTCCAGACCGTCTCTTCGCCATGCCGGGTGCAGAGCCGTTCGAACTGTTCGAGCGATTTTTCGACCTGGACGGGGTAGTACGCCAGAAGCTCGGTGGCCGTATCGATGGCGGTGAGCCCCCCGCCGATGACGACCGCCGGCAGTCGCACCTGCAAATTGGCCAGCGACGAGCGCTTGAAGGCCCCCCCGAGCTGCAGGGCCATCAGAAAATCGCTCGCCTTGCGGATCCCGCGGATGAGGTTGTTCTTCATCGAGATCACGGTCGGCTTCCCGGCCCCCGTGGCCAGCGCCACGTGCCGGAAACCCAGGTCCCAGACGTCCTCGAGCCTGAGGGTCCCGCCGAAGCGCACGCCGCCGTAAAACTTCACGTTGCGCCGGCGCAACAGCGTCAGGTACATGACCGCCAGAAAGGTCTTGTCCCACCGCACCGTGATCCCGTACTCCGAGACGCCGCCGAACCCCATCAGGATCCGCTCGTCGAGTTCGGCCTTGAGGAGCGAGAAATCGCGGATGGGCTGGGGAAACGCCCGCCCGGCGCCGGTCAGCTCGTCGGCGACCGGCTCCAGCTTGAGGCCGTCGATACCGACGACACCGAATCCGTCGTTCGCCAGATAGTGCGCCAGCGTATAGCCGGCCGGCCCCAGCCCCACCACCATCACGTCGGCCCCATGATACGGGAGCGCGCAGGGGCGCTTGTGGTTGAGCGGATTGAAGCGCGTCAGCAGACTGTAAATCTCGAAGCCGTACGGTAACCCCAGCACGTCGCTGACGACTCCCGTCTCGGCCTGCGGAATGTTGACCGGGTCCTGCTTCTGGAAAATGCACCCCTTCATGCAATCGTTGCAGATGCGATGCCCGGTCCCCGGACACATTGGATTGTCGAGCATGACCATCGCCAGCGCGGCGATCACTTCGCCGCGCTTTCGCAGCTCGTGCATTTCCGAAATCCGCTCTTCCAGGGGGCAGCCGGTCAGCGGAATGCCGAGCGGGTTCTTCTGAAAGCCGCCTCCCCCTTTTGTGTCCCGGAACCCGTGCGAACACGAATCCTTTTCGCGGGGATGGCAGATGATGCAGTAATCGACCTCACGCAGGTATTCCTTGCGCGTCATCCGCGGATCGGTGAGGCGAAATCCGTCGCGCAGACGGCGGTGAGACGCAGGCCCCGTCAGGGCCTCGGGCAGGTCCTCGTTCGGTTTTTCGATCTGCACCAGGTGCTGGAAATCGAGCTTCTGGGGACGGACGAATGACACCCAGCCGCGCACTTTTTCGCGGCGATCAGGATCGGCGTTTGCCTGCACGCACCATTCCCCCAGAACCACGAGCGCGTGCTGGATTTTCTCACCCAGCGTCGGCTCAGGGCGATGAGCCAGAATGCGCCCGGCGAGGCCGGTCTCATCCGGCGCGGATGTTCCCGCCGCCAAGGCCTTTTCGCAATTCAATAACGTCAGAACCGCTTCCGCAAAGCGGATTTCAGGATCGGCGCGCTCTGGAACGGCCGCGACGAGCCGCGCGACTTCGGCGTCCAGCTCGCGGAACCGGGCTTCGTCCACGGCGGGCTGGTCGAAATTCTTCAGCACGCGGGTCCGCAGAAAGTCCTGTTTGAACCGGAAGATCTTTTCCAGTTCGAGCGTTTCGTCGCGCAGCTCCGCGGCGGCGGCATCGATGTCGAACAGCCGGGCGAGAAATTCGCCGACGAGGCCCGCGACCTCGATCAGCACATCCGACTGTTCGGGTTTCCCGAGCGATTCGTTTCTGATGCCGGCGAAGCGCCCCTCCACGCCAGGGCGGCGATCGGCGGCAAATTTCCAGAAGGCTTCATGCAGCGCCCGCAGCCTCCGCGGATCATACAGATCGGAAAACGAAAACCCGGGAACACCCAGTGATGGATTCACTTGTGAGACATCTTCCTCCCTGACGGCATCAGGCACGATGCAGCTCCGAAACGGCCCCACTTGTCATTCGTCGCAAGGCATGCCCTGCGGGCCACGCGAAGCGCACGCGGGCCCTCAAACCCGATTGTCGATTGTCGCCTCCCCATCCGTCAAGGTGATCGGCAGCGATCGAAAATTACAGTTCCGTAAGCGTCCGCAGGCAGTCGAATACGGCATCTACTTGTTCCAGTCCAGCACCGTCGACTGCCGGGTAGCCGCGTCGAATTCGTAGTAGTTGCAGGTGATTTCCTGTCCCGGCTGGATATCGGCGATGGCGGTCGTCTGGTTCCCCTCGGTCCGCGTGTTGGGGGTATCCGAATGGTTCATGTATTTGGCATCGTCGCTGCACAGGATGTAGTTCCCGGTGGCGACGTCGGTGTAGACGTACCGGGCCACCTGTTCGCGGGCGATGGGGGCCAACTCCTCGAATTGATCTTTCGTCAGCTCGACGTCGAACCCCTTTTTCAGCACCCACACGAGCGCGCCGGCGGGAACCAGCTCGCGGGCGATCAGGCCCTTGCCATGAATGCGGCTCCTTCCCGCCGACGCATTGACCAGCAACATGGACGGATCTCCTTCGTGCCAAACGTTTCCGAACAGCGATTCGGACGATGGTCAGCAAGCCCGAGGCATCGCCACAGGGCCCGGCGCCCCTCGCCGAAGATTATCGTGAAAGTTGCACGGAACGGAAGGCTTCGCGAACGTTCGTTCTTTGACTTCCCTCAACACGCTTCGTTGACGCTTGTTGAGCCGCGGGGCGAGCCCCCCGTGTCCGACACGCGCCCCGCAAGCGGGTCGGCTGAACATTGCTCGATTGCCCAATGCGGTGAATTCGTTAAGATGAAGGCCGATCGGTTGCGGCATTTCTCTTCTCGAACGATTTCGTATGCCTTCACTTCCGGCAATTCCACTCTCCCCGGTCGCTGCCGAACTGGGCATCAGTGCGGAGCAGGTTGAAAACGTCGTGCAGCTCGCGGATGAGGGAAACACCGTCCCCTTCATCACTCGTTATCGCAAAGAGCGCACCGGCAACCTCGACGAAGAACAGATTCGCGCGGTGCTGGCACGTGTCACCGCCCTGCGGCAACTGGCGGAGCGGGCCGCCACGATTCTGCGACTCATCGACACGCAGGGCAAGCTGACCCCCGAGCTGCGCGAGCAGATCGAGCAGGCCGATTCGCTCAAGCGGCTGGAAGACCTGTACCTGCCGTACAAGCCCAAAAAGCAAACCCGGGCCTCGGCGGCGCGAGAACGGGGACTCGAGCCCCTGGCGGAGGCGATCTGGAGCCAGTCGTCCGAACTGGTCGACCTCGACGCGGCCGCGGCGGCGTACGTCAACCCCGAAAAAGAGCTGCTGACCGCAGCCGACGTCCTGGCCGGGGCCGCCGACATTCTCGCCGAACGGATCAGCGAAGACGCCGAGATCCGGGCCGTCGCCCGCAAACTGGCGTGGAAAGGGGGCCGGCTGGCAAGCGCGGCGACTGAAGCGGCGGCCGAAAAAGGGCAGGCGTTCCGCGACTATTTCAATCACTCCGAGCCGGTCGCCAAAATCCCCCCGCACCGCATCCTGGCTTTCAATCGCGGCGAAAGCGAGGGGGCGCTGCGCGTCAGGTTCGAGTGGGATCAGCCCGCCGTGCAGGCCGAGATCGGCAAACGCCTGCGACTCGATCGGCACCGGTTTGCGGAATTTCTCGAGCGCTGCCTCGCCGATACAGTGGGCCGCCTGATCCACCCCAGTCTCGAGCGCGAAGTCCGCCGCGAGCTGACGGAACGGGCCGAAGCCCAGGCCGTCTCGGTCTTCGCCCGCAATCTGAGGAACCTGCTCCTCGCGCCCCCTCTGACGGGGCGCCGCGTGCTGGCCATCGATCCCGGCTTCCGCACCGGCTGCAAACTGATCGTCCTCGATGAAAACGGAAACGTCCTCGCCAGCGACCTCCTCTACTGCACCGGCTCGGCCGAAAAGACGGCCGCCACGAAAGCCAAAGTCGCCGGGCTGATGCAGACGCACAAAGTCAATCTGGTGGCGATAGGCAACGGAACCGCCTGCCGCGAGACTGAAGAGTTGATCGCCGAAACCATCGCCGCGCTCGTTCCTGACGCCCGCTATCTGATCGTCAACGAAGCCGGGGCCAGCATCTATTCGACCAGCGCCGTCGCCCGCGAGGAATTTCCCGATCTGGATGCGACGGTTCGGGGCACGATTTCGATCGGCCGCCGCGTGCAGGACCCCTTGAGCGAACTGGTCAAGATCGAGCCGCAGCACATCGGCGTGGGGATGTATCAGCACGACGTGAACGGCAAGACGCTTCGTGAGTCGCTCGACCAGGTGATCGAATCGTGCGTGAACTACGTCGGCGTCGAGCTGAATACCGCCAGCAGCGCGCTTTTGAAATACGTCTCGGGACTGAAC
>JBLMWR010001108.1:0-4196 GCA_050257335.1 Deltaproteobacteria bacterium
CGGGCGCATTGCCGGCCGTGGGGGCTCGCCGGCGGGCTCGACGGCATGGGCAATCGGGTCGACATGCGCCTCGACGGCGTCTGGAAAACCGACTTCCCCAACGCCAAGGTCCTGGTCGCGCATCTGAAGGAAGGCGACGCCTTCCGCATCCAGTCGGGCGGTGGCGGCGGCTACGGCTCGCCCAAGGAACGGTCGGCCGAGCAAGTCGGCGAGGACGTGCGCCAGGGCTACGTGGGCGTGAAGGAGGCGAAGGAGCTCTACGGCGTGGTGGTCGACCCGGTGACGTCGGCGGTGGATGAGGAAGCGACTGCGCGGCTGCGCGGCGCTAAGGCGCGTCCCGGTCATGTTGATCCGTAGGGTGGGTATTGCGCGTTCTCGAGTCTTTCATCCGCACGTCTTGCGCGGGCGCAATGCCCACGCGGTCCGTCCGCGTGGGCAAAGCTTGTCCCCGGCTGCGACCGGGGATCGCCCCGCAGCGCTGCGAGTTGTCGTTGCCTCGAAGGCGATTTTGCCCACCCTACGCGTGAGTCCTACACGTAAGTCCGATCGAGCGGGAATCGCTTTGGTGTCATCCGACGATGGATGCGCCCGGCCAAGGCCCGCTGCGGACGGCATCCGAGATGGTACGTTTGATGATGCTCGCGAGCCGACGGACCGGCGCCATGTGGTGTCGCTGGCGATGCACCACGAAGGCCCAGTGGAGCTCCCTCTCGTCGATGGGAGCGACGTGCATGCCGCGCGTGTCCCGTTCCACGAGCACCGACCTCAGCGTCACCGTCTGTCCAACCAGTCCGCATCGGACGAACTCGAGACAGAGCCCGGGGTTCTCGGGCTCGAGCGGAACCTTGGCAGCGAGGCGCAGTTCGCGGATCGCGCGATCCACGATGCCGCGCACGGTATTCGGACGACCGGGAAGGGCAAGTGGAAACTCGACGACGTCCTCGATCGGCACAGGATCGCGGGGAGGGGGGAGCTTGGCGCTTCTCACCAGCACGAGCGGCTCGCGAACCAGCATCGCGGGGGCGATCGAGAGCTCTGAAACCTGCTCCACGGCGATGACCGCCATGTCGAGCAAGCCATGTTTCAGCATGTCGCGGAGAAAGACGTTGAATCCTTCATGCACCCGGACGGCAGTCCCAGGTGACATGCTGCGCATCACCTGCAGCGCAGGGAGCGTAACGAGGTGGCGCAACGCAGCCGGCATGCCCACCACGACACGCCCCGCGGGATCGTTGGCGAGCTCTTCGCGGATGGCGCCGGCTTCGCGCAGCAGCGCCAGCCCGCGCGAGGCCAGAATCGAGCCGGCTTCCGTGATCGTGATGCCGGTTCGACATCGAACCACGAGCTGCTGACCGAGATCATGCTCGAGTCGCGACAGGGATCGGCTGAGAGCGGGCTGAGACAGGCCAAGCTCCTTCGCCGCGCGATTGATGCTGCCCAACTCCGCGACCCGCAGAAAATATTCAAGTTGATTCAGGTCCATGGATAACCCGCTCAACGACCTCCCGTTCACATTACCACGG
Organism: Deltaproteobacteria bacterium; assembly: GCA_050257335.1. Taxonomy (GTDB): domain Bacteria; phylum Planctomycetota; class Planctomycetia; order Planctomycetales; family Planctomycetaceae; genus JACQFH01. Next base: position 1,524 of record JBLMWR010001108.1, read on the forward strand.
CCCAACCACGACAAAACGCCTCGTATCAGGAGACCGCGCGAGCATCACGGCTGCCCCGGAATCTGGTGTGGATCGCACAGCAAAGCAGCCTGGAGTTGCCTGCGCCCCGTGTCATGATGGCGCTCACCGAGTCGCAACGCATGTCCCGGAAAGAGCCTGCCCTCGGGCTTGACCCGAGGGTGCGAACCGGTCTCCCGATCGGGACATGCGCAAAGCCGAAGAAGCCGGTGCGCATCGCGATGCGAGCCGATCGGGATGCGCTCCAAGCAGGGAGCTGGCGATGCGCGCGCAGCCGATTGCCCATGAGTTTCCCATCGACTCCGTCGATTTGGAGCCGCTCGACGAATTCCTGATGTCCGACCGCGCGCCGCCGAACAGCATGATGCTGTCCGACCTCGACGGCTTCCTCGCCGGGATTGCAGTTGGGCCGGAGCTGGTGCGGCCGAGCGAATGGCTGCCGCTGATCTGGGGTGGCGAGGCGCCCGAGTTCGCCAGCCTCGACGAGGCCAATGCGATCATCGGCGCCATCATGTGCCGCTATAACGAGATCCTCACCGAGGTCGCCAACGGGGCATTCGCCCCTGTCTTCTGGGCCGATCGTGACGGCGCGCTCATTGCCATGGATTGGGCCGAAGGCTTTTTGCAGGCAATCATGCTGCGCGCGGATGCGTGGAAGCCCCTGTTCACGTCCAAACGCGACGGCAAGCTTCTATTCCTCATCCTGTCGCTCTGCGGGGACGAGGAGGGCGGCTCGCTGCTCGGCCTGCCGCCGCAGCTAGAGGATCGCATGGTGGAGCAGGCGCCGGACTTGATCCCCGCCTGCGTGATGGAGATCGCCGCCTACTGGCGCCGCAAGCGTCCCAAACAAGTCTCGAGGCCGTTCGGGCTCGGCCCCCGGTTCGAGCCGAAACGCGCCGCGAGCAAGGTCGGCCGCAACGACCCGTGTCCTTGCGGCTCGGGCAAGAAGCTCAAGAGGTGCTGCGGCCGGGACGGCTGAGACGCGCATCGTAAGTTCCGCGGCCCGAACGAGTTTCGGCCAGCTGACCAATGGAGGTGACTGGGGGACGTGGCGTTTGCTTTCCCCAAGTGCGGACATGCCGTCGCACACGTCCGGGGGCGGCTCGGTGCCAGGACTGGAAATCCAGGAATCAATCTGGCTTTCGATTGCCCTTGACGGCATTGGCCCGCGCCGGATACGCGATGCGTCCGCTCTGATCGATCGGGAGATGCTCCCGCAGATGGGCCTGCAGCCGCGTGACGTCCGGTTCGGACATCTTGCGAATGGGCTGAACGACGGGATTCGCCAATCCTGTTTGTGCACTCCAATATTCGTCGAAATTCGGGTACGAAACCTCAATCTCAATCGTACGGGCTGCAACCTGATCGAGGCCCGCTCGCTCGAACAGATTACGCATCTCTTCGATGCTGGAGTTTTTTCGACCGGTCGCCGGAGGCACGTCGATGCCCATAGCGCCGAGTGCCTCTACGAGAGGCCTTTGGATGAAGCCTCCACCCAGGATGTCCCACATATATGTAGCCACAGTCCCTTGCGGCCTAACCACGCGTTTCATTTCGGCCACAGCCTTGTCCGCATCGGGAAGGAAGCTGATGACGAGGGCCATGGCGGCCACGTCGAACTCACGATCGGCGAATGGCAGGGACTGCGCATCGCCGGTTCGAAACGTCACGTGCTTCGACGCGCGTCCCTTGCGAGCGTACGCAATCTGGTCCTCAGCCGGATCGATGGCACTAACGCTCGAAGGAGCACAGCGGTTGATGAGAAGCTCGGTGAACGCGCCAGTCCCGCAACCGACATCCAGCCAGCTAAGTCCCTTTGGGAGCGACAACCAGTCAAGGAACACCTCTCCGGCCGCGCGGCTCCAGCGCCCCATCAGCCGCTCGTAAGCCTGACCGTCGGTAAAAAGGCTCGTCCCTTCGGCCATATATGCTTACCGCAGTTTTCCGCGCCCCATCCGGCCAAAAGCTCAAGATGTCGGATCGTAACGCCACACTCTGTGGGCTGGAAGTGGCCGTGACTGACCCTCAGGCACAGATGATGAATGCGGGCGCTACTTCCGGATTGGGGTCATACCCGGATCGCCTCCCTACGCGTCGCACGTCCGCTTCCCGCTGTGCAGACATGGTCCGCGAGGCAGCCCGTCGGTCAAGCGGCGCAATTCTGCCTGGAACGGATGACGGAGGCGAACGGTACTGGCCCGAGGAGCCGCTTTCGCCCTCTAGTTGCGGCAGAGCTTCCGCGTCGTGCCGTGTTGCCGAACCGCCATGGGCCGAGTGCATGGACAGGGGCCGTTTCGGCCTTTCGCACGTCCGCTGAAATGGCCGATAACCTCCTGCGCTGTCTGCATTTTTCTTTTGTCTCATTTTGTGGTTGACTACGTTACGCGATTCGCTTATGATTCGCGCACGATCCGAAATTGCGCCTGGACCTCCGCTTCGATGCCGCCGAGCTCGGCGTCGGCGGGTTTTTTTCTTGCGCGCTCTGCGGCTGGCTGCCGATACCGGCGCCGGGCCGCTCACCCGCTCGTATTGCGCCGCCCGGTCGGAAAGCCGATAGATGGCGCGGTATCCGGCTTTCCTAGGTCATAAGCCGTCGACGCGGGAGGGAACGCATGCGCGCCTATCAACTGCCGCAAGCCGGGGGCATCGACGCTC
>JBLMWR010001109.1:0-2636 GCA_050257335.1 Deltaproteobacteria bacterium
GCCATCTCAGTTGAGTCAACTCCTTCAGGTGTCGCAGCCCCGCGTCGGTCACCGGCGTATTGCGGAGTGAGAGCTTTTCGAGCCTGCTCAATCCTTTCAAGTGCACCAACCAGTCATCTGTCACCGGTGTGCCGTCGAGATAGAGGCGTTGCAGGCTGGTGAGCTCCCCCACGTGTCTCAGCGTCTCTTCGGTCGCCGGCTTGACGATAATCTGAACCTCGACGACGTCTTCAAACAGCCTCATTCGCTCGTCACCCACCCGGTCTCGCAGCCATTCCGGGCCCCGGGGGAATGTCAGCGCGACACCTCCCACCCGTTCGATCTCCCGAATGCAGACATGTTGGCGGTAGATGGGCATCCCCAGATGCAGCGCCGCCGCCGCTACAACCAGCACGGTCGCCGCCAACCCGATCCATAGCGGCCTCGGGAGCCGGATCGAGAATCGGCGCGGGTCACGAGGAGTGACGTTCGTGGCATCGCACATGGTCTCAGTTTACCGTGGCTGAAGGCGCATGCACGACATCGTCCGCTCGAATCCTTGCCCCCGCGGTCGGGCGACGGTAACGTGCATGAACGTTTGCCGATGCGTTGTCGCCCATCACTGGGACTGCTGCCCCCGAACAGATTTTCAGGAGACGCTCATGGACGCCACAAATCGACGCGATTTTCTGCGGCAGGCGGGGATGGGAGCCGCGGTCTTGTCAGTGGGAAGCGCAGTGGCTCAGGCCGCGGCGAGCGATACCCTCACCCTCGGCGTGATCGGCCCCGGCGGGATGGGGATGAACCACACCCGCCTCCTGGCGTCGCGAAAGGACGTGCGGATTGCGTACGTCTGCGACGTCGATTCGGACCGCCTCGCCGCGGCGGCTCGGGAAGTGGAAATGCGCTCCGGCGCGGCTCCCAAAGCTGTGAAGGACATGCGGGAAGTGTTCGACGACCGGTCGGTCGATGCCGTGTTCATCGCCACTCCCGATCACTGGCACGCTCCTGCGTCGGTCCTCGCGCTCGACGCGGGGAAGCACGTCTATGTCGAGAAGCCCTGTTGCCACAATCTCCGTGAGGGGCGGGCCATGGTGCACGCCGTCCAGCGCTCCGGAAAGCTCCTGCAGGTGGGGACGCAGAGCCGCAGCACGGCCGTCGTCCGCGAAGCCATCGAGCGGCTCCGGTCCGGCGAGATTGGCGACGTGCTCGTGGCCAAGGCCTGGAACAGCCAGCTTCGGCGTTCGATCGGGAAGACGCAGCCGACCAGCCCGCCGCCGCACCTCGATTTCGACGCCTGGCTGGGGCCAGCAGTCCCCGTTCCCTACCGCACCAACCTGCTGCACGGCGTGTGGCGCTGGTGGTACGAATTCGGCTGCGGCGACATCGGAAACGACGGCGTCCACGACATCGACGTCGCCGTCTGGGGGCTGGGGGTCGATCGGCACCCATCGACCATCACGTGCCTGGGAGGCAAATACTTTTTCGACGACGACCAGCAGTTCCCCGACACGCAATACGCCGTCTACGAGTATCCCGTGTCCGGCACGCCGGTCAAAAAGCAGCTCATCTTCGAGCAGCGGATCTGGTCGCCGTACGTCCAGGAAGGATACGAGAACGGCGCCGCCTTCTACGGCACCAAGGGGATGCTGATCATCGGGCACACGGTCGGCTGGAAGCTGTACGGTCCGCGGAACAAGCTGATCGCCGAGAAAACCGGCAGCGCCGATCTGGCCGCCCACCACCAGAACTTCTTCGACTGCATCCGGGGGACACAGAAGCAGCTCAACGCCGACGTCAAGGCCGGCTTTCTGTCGGCATCGCTCGTCCACCTGGCCAACATCGGCGCGCGGGTAGGGCGCGTTCTGCAGTTCGATCCCGAGCGCGAACAGATCGCCGGCGACTCCGCGGCGGCGGAACTGCTGGGCCGCAAATATCGCGAGGGGCACTGGGCCATCCCGCGGATGGGGTGAGTCAGGACGGCGAATCCGTGGCAAACTATGACTTTGTATTCCCGTACGACGCGCGGATGGAGACCTCGTTGCGGCAAGAGCAGTATCCGCACCCGGTGCCCTCCCCCAGGAACCGATTTCCGACAAAGCAGGAAGTCATCGACGCGATTGCCCGCAGTGGCGTGCTTCGCGTCGAAGAGGAAGAGGCTGACGAGTTTTTCGCAGTGTGGAAGAGTTCGCGCGTCGGCGGAGAATATGCAACCAGGATCAGTTGCTGCCCGGATTGGAATCGCCTCGGAAAAAGGGACACGGATTCGATCACAATGCACGGAGACTTCAGGGCGGAACTGATCCTCGTTGAGATTCCGTCGCACAAGTGCGGACAATTAGTCCTGCATCCCGATACCGGTTGTCCGGCAGTGATCGTTGAGCCCGGAATGGACGTGGAACGAGTTGCCGCCTTGTGGGACGACGCTGTTGAGCAACGCGATTCCTGGGCTTACTTCTACGCGAGAATGGGATACGGAGCTACGACTCGAGACGATTTCTAGACGACGCAAGCGGGATAAACATGGCAGGTTAGCAAACCAACCGATTTGAAGACCTTCTGTTTTCACAAGTCTTGATGGTTGCCATACTTCGGGTCTCGAATTGATGAAGGATCATCGTTCCAAGACCCGGAGGATGCCATGGAAGGTTTCGCCA
>JBLMWR010001110.1:0-5510 GCA_050257335.1 Deltaproteobacteria bacterium
GTATTGCCGGTCACCTGAACGTTGATGTCGTCGGCCTTGATCCCCGGAACGTCCATGCGGACCTGGAAGGCGTCGGTGGTTTCGGAAAGGTCGCAGGGGACGGAAAATTCCCCGGTCAGCCATCGCCCGTCCCAGCCCGACGACAGCCGATCGAACAATTCGTCGAATTCCCGCTGCAACAGGCGGAAGGGGCGCAAGAGCGGCTGAAGCTCGCGCGAACTTCGGGTCGACAGAGCATTTGACATGGTGGCACTCCTTTTTCCTGGGTGAAACGAGACAGACCGACAACTCGCTGAATGCCGCACCAAAGCAAAAAGCCCCTGTCCGTGTGCGGCTCGCACGGCAGCGGCGATCAAGACCTTGACCATTCTCCTGAACGGATCGTAGAAAAAAACTGGTATCGGGTCAGAACCGTCGCAAGGGTTTCAATTGGCGACGGAGTGCTGGTCGCGCGTGGCGCAAATGGGCTGGCCATCACCGCATACTTTCCGGGCGTGCCGCTGCAGATTCGGCTCGTACATCGTTTCCCCGGCGGCCCTGGCCATTAGCCGGTCGCAGCAAAGGGGCGCGGGGTCGTCGTTCTTTCGATGGGCGACGTTGCCGCACCGTTGACAGTGGTAGATCCAGGCGTTATGAGCCGGCATGATGGGAGGCCTCCTCGTTCGTTGGTGACGCTGACACGAGATGCCCTCGCAGGCAGCGTGGCTGTTTGGAAGCAGCCGCGCTGTTTCATCCTGGAAGGACCGGGCGGAAAACAAGCCCTATGGTTCAGGCGGACGGCGCGGGCGCGGCAGCCGGCGCTGGTGCAGGAGTTTGAGCCGGGGGCGGGGCGGTCGTGCCGTTCACCGTTCCACCGCAGCATGAAGTTATGGGCGCGCAGCAACACGATGTAGGTGCACAACAGCACGTCGTGGGGCAGTAGGTCGGCTGCACCGTGTAGCAACACGTCGTGGTGGTATAACAGCAGTTCGACCGGCAGCACCTCGCGCTGCGGCACCGCACGCGGCAGCACCGTGCCTGCGCCTCGTCGCTGCTGAGCGCCATCACAACCATCGCGACCAGCACACCGGCGACGGGCAACAACTTGCGAATCATGATCATCACTCCTTCCTGCTAGTGAAACGGGGAAACGTGGTCCGGACGAAAAAAATAAAGCCCCGACACTGTGCGATTCGCACAGTCGGGGCTGCCATAGCCATCAGCCGAGCCTCCTGCATTCGGATCGTACAGAAGGCCATTGAAACCCTCTTGCATCCTGCCCAGTCGTGAGCAGGATTCATCGGGATTGGATCATGTCCGCGAGTCTGCCTTCTGTCAACGACGTGGTTGTCAGGAGAACGCGGAACGCGACGTGCGGGAATTCCGTACATTCCGGAGAAGCTGCGGTCCAGAGGTCGCAGGGCGTTGCAGTGGGCCGCGGGCGCCAGTCGCTTCGAGGTCAACCATTCTGGAGGACCCAATGCGCCGCGTCGCGGGCGAGCTGGGCGGCCGTTTTCACCCGGAGCTTCGCCTTGATGCGGCGGCGGTGCGTTTCGACCGTTTTGACGCCGATGTGCAACTTCCCGGCGATCTCGGCCGACGTGAGGCCGCTGCCGATCATCTCGAACACCTCCAGCTCCCGATCCGAGAGCAGATCGACGATCGGCTGCTGCACTTTGTCGCGCTTTCCGATCAGCCGCTGCGCCAATATGTCCGACATCCGATCGCTGAGATAGGTCTTGCCTTCCAGCACCTGCCGGACCGCTTTCACGATCGTCCGCGTGGCTTCCTGCTTGTTCACGTAGCCCATGGCGCCGGCGTGCAGGGCCCGCTCGGCATAGAGCGTCTCGTCGTACAGCGAGCAGACCACCATGCGAATCGAACGGTCGCGTTCGGCGATCCGCCGAATCAGATCGAGTCCCGTGCCGTCCTTGAGCGAAATGTCGATCGTCACAACGTGCGGCCTGGTTTGGTCCACGAGGTGCAGCGCACTCCGCATATCGGCGGCTTCGCCGCAGATTTCGAAGTCGGGCTGTCTGGACAGAAGCGACACCAATCCCTCCCGGACGATCGGATGATCATCGACGATGAGGACACGGATTGTGCGCCTGGCGGCGCCTGGACGGCTAGTTTTTGCGGAGGCGTGTGTTGGCATGATTCCGACTCTTCGTGAGTTGACAGGTCACCAACGTCCCCCCCTCTGCGACCGGCGCGACCGACAACGTCGCGCCGATCAGCGCGGCACGGTACTGCATCGTATCGAGCCCCATTCCCTCGGTCTGCCATGCGGTCGGTGAGATCCCCTTTCCATCGTCGCGGATACCGAGGACGAGTCGACCCTTATTTTCATTCAGCGAAATCGTGATGCACCGGGGGGCGGCGTGTTTGAGGGCGTTGGCTACCGCCTCCTGGGCGATGCGAAACAGGTGAGTGGCCGTCTCATTGTTTTCGACAAGGACGGGTTTGTCCCAGTCGAAATCACAGCGGATGTGGGCGCCCTGAGAAACCCGTTCCGCGAGTTCCGTGAGGGCCGCCTGCAGCCCGTCGGCGTGCACTTCCACCGGAATGAGTCCCTTTGACAGTCTGCGGACCTCCAGGAGAGTCCTCTCAATTCCCGCCACGAGACGCTGGGCCGTCTCCATTTCGGCGGGCCAGTGCTCCCTGAGCGCTTCAGCCAGACTCCCCGCGAGTAAAGCGAGTCCCGTCAACTCCTGACCGACGACGTCATGCAGGTCCTGGCCGATGCGGCGTTGTTCTTCAGAAGCGATCGTCAGCAGGTCCCTTTGCAGAGTCTTGCGCTCGGAGAGGTCACTGATGATTCCGGTGAACAATTGCCTGGTCCCGTCGTGCAGCCTGCTGACAGCCAGGTAGATCGGAAACGTTGAGCCGTCCTTGCGCTGGGCAACCAGCTCCCGGCCGATCCCGATAATTCGAGCCTCGCTGGTCTTCAGGAAACGGGCCAGGTAGCGGTCGTGCTCTTCGCGATAGGGGGAAGGCATGAGGATCTTCACGTTCCGGCCGATGACCTCCGGCGGCGAGTAGCCGAACATCCGCTCGGCGGAGGGGTTAAACCTGTCAATCAGGCCCTGCTCGTTGATGACGATGACGGCAGAGGGGGCTGTTTCGACGACGGCCCGCAGGCGCCGCTCATTCTCGACCAGTGCGTCCTCCGCGCGTTTCCGTTCGGTGATGTCGGTCACCAGCACGAAAAAGCCGGCGACCTTGCCTCCGTCGCCCGGCTGCGGCACCAGCCGCGCGCGCATGAAACGGCGGCCATCTGGAAATTCGAGTTCCACTTCATATTCGACGCGCTTGCCCGAGAGGACCTCTGCGATGCGCGGACGGGTCGTCTGGTAATTTCGCTCGCCGAGCAACTCCTCGACGGACTTGCCGATGATTTCGCCGGCAGGACGGTGGAACTGCCGCTCGTATTGCTTATTGACGAAGCGATACCGCTGCGTCGCGTCGATATAGCTGAAGAGTGCGGGAACGTTGTCCGCGAACATGCGGAAATGGCGCTCCCGGCGCTGCAGTTCCGCGTTGGCCGCTTCCAGCTCGGCCGTCCGCTGCCTGATTCCGTCTTCGAGTTTCGTGCGAAGTCGCTGAAGCTCAGCCTCCTTCCGCTTCCGCTCGGTAATATCCCGTTCGGTCGTGGCGATGGCGACCGTTTTGCCGCGCTCGTCGGTCAGCCGGGTGACCGTCAGCCAGACATCGAGCCGCCGCCCGTCTTTGGAGATTCGGGTGGTCTCGTAGGCCGGAAGCGCCTCGCCGCGGATGATCCGCGCGATGATCTCGTCGCGCACGGCGCGAGCTTCTTCGGGGACAAGGTCGCGGACGTGTTTCTGGAGCGCTTCGGCCTCGGTGTAACCGTACATTCGCTCGGCCCCGCGGTTCCAGGCGATGATCCTTCCTTCGAGATCCTGGAGCAACACCGCGTCATTCGAATCGCGGAGCACGGCAGCCAGGCGGCGCGATTGGGCCTCGGCCTCAATGCGCTCGGTGACGTCCAGGAACTTGATGACGACACCTTCGAGATGATTGTCAACGGCGCGGCAGGGAAGAATGCGGCGCAGGTAGGTGCGCCCTGCGTCGCTGCAGAGTTCCGACTCGACACGCGTCGACGTATCGAGAACCCGCCCGACATCCTGAAGAAGGTTGCTGTCGGTGAAATTCGGCGCGACGTCACGAAGGCGTCGGCCGATATCGTCTTCGGTCAGGCTCAGGAGTCGCGCCGCGGCCGGCGTGAACCGTCGGATTCGCGATTCGGCGTCCAGAATGACGGCGGCCGTCTCAATACTTTGGAGGAGACTACGGAGGTCGTTGTAGGCCCGCTCCAAGTCTCCAACTTTTTCTCGAACCCGCCTGTCCACCGTGCGCAGCTTTTCTCTCGACGGCGGAAGCGCTTCCGTTCCGGCCGGCTTCGACGGCGGACGGGGCTTCTGCTTGGGGGAGGCTTTGCCGCGGGGAGCCGGTTTTTTCTTGTTGGGAGACATCGTTCTCTACTCCCGTGCAGCGCGCGGTCGTGCAAACACCTGGTCCATCGCAAATGAGAATGCGCGTTCCTAGTTTTGCGGTGAACTTCGGGTCCTCTTCACCCCGACGGCCGTGGCAGTTCCGCCCAATATCGAGTTGTTTGAAAGGTGCACGGTGCAACCAGCATAGCAAGTCCGGCCCGCGTCCGCGCCTGAGCGCGTGTACGCCCTTGGCGTACACCGGATTCGGTTTTTTGCCAATTGATCGAGGTCGGCAGGGCCGGGAGAATAACTCCCGCTCACGAACGGCGCGCTCCATCGATCTGCAATTTAGAAAGAGGGGGCTCGCAGGATATTGAAGCGGCGCACGGAGGTGAATACTCAGGGAGAAACTTCGCACTCGCTTCTCATTGCAAACAACTAGGGGCAGACGATGCTGGTGCTCACACGCAAAATCGGAGAGCGGATCATCATCGGTGAGAAAGTCGACATTACCGTCGTTCAGATCCGCGGAAGCAAAGTTCGGCTGGGTGTAACCGCCCCGCGTCAGGTCCCGGTTGTTCGCGCGGAACTCGGAACGAGGACCCGGGAGAGCCGCGCCGGGCAACTGGGTTCTGCCGGCGGCCGGCGCGAGCTCGGCGGACGACAGGTGGGATCCGGCCACGAAATCCCCGGTCAAAGACGCTGACAACTCGTGAGGAGGCAACGGATCATGCAGGAGACCATCGGCTCAACGAAATCCGCGCACCCGGCGGACGTGCATTTAACCAAAAACGTCGATCGGGCCTTGCGGGCGACGGGGTATTTGGCGCTGCGCGACCTGCAGGTTGTCGTCTCAGAAGGATTCGTGATCCTTCGCGGTAAGGTTCCGAGCTACCACCTCAAACAGGTAGCACAAGCCACTGCGCTGGGAGTGCCTGGGGTCCTTGAGGTGGAGAACGAGCTGGAGGTTGTATCGACGAAGCAACGTGGCTGACCCCTCGCACGACAGGGGCTTTGGCCGCTTTTTTTCCATGCGTCGGCTGCTCATGGCGGGCAGGCGAACGCGGGGTAACGATG
>JBLMWR010001111.1:0-2638 GCA_050257335.1 Deltaproteobacteria bacterium
AGTTCCTGCTCCAGCCGCAACCGAGCGGCCAGCCAGTGCACCAGCGGGTGATAAAAATGGAAGACGAGCGCGAGCTGCGCCGCCACCCAGGTCGGAAAGTCGTGCCGGGCAATGTGCGCGATCTCGTGCGCCAGCACGGCCACCATCGCCGTCCGCATTCCCCCCGTCATCTTTGTGGAGAGCAGTTTTTCGTCGCGCAGCATCTCGATTCTCCTCATGAACGTTCCGCGGGTCGGCAGAAAGGTACGGGCCGGCCAGGCCAGCGGGCGGTCGCTTTGACGCAGCGCCATCCCCGCCAGGGTCGTCAGATACGAACGCTGCCCACCGGAAAGCTGGGCCGCCGCGGCATCGGCGGCCAGTTCCTGCTCCAGCCGCAACCGAGCGGCCAGCCAGTGCACCAGCGGGTGATAAAAATGGACGACGAGCGCGAGCTGCGCCGCCACCCACGTCGGAAAATCGTGCCGCGCGATGTGAGCGATTTCGTGCGCGAGCACCGCGCGGCACTCTTCGGCTGACCAGCTCTTCCAGTCGGCCGGCAGAATGATGAGCGGCCGCCGCCACCCGATCGTGGCCGGCGTCGCCAGCAGCTCCGATTCGCACAGCACGACCCCCTTCGGGCCGCGCAGCTCGGCCAGCAGCACGTCCGCCGTTTCGAGCAAAGCCGAATCGGCGATCGGCCGGGCGCGCAACCGGGACGAACGGACGGCCGCCAGCCCGGCGACAAGCCGCACCAGCCCCACGCCGGCGGCGAGCAAAAACAGGATCGCCAAATACGCCGGCCAGCTCCATGTCTCGCGCTCCTGGGATGCAGGCAGGCGCTGCATTTCGGCAACCAATGTCTTGAAGAACTCGGCCGCGGGAGAAATTGCGTCGGCCGGCTGCGACGGCTTGAATGATCCGTCTTGTGCCTCGATCATCTCCGGTTCGCCCCCGTCGTCGCTTGCGGTTTCGCCGCGCTGCGCAACCCCCTTCGACCGATCCGCATCGGTGACGACCGAATGGGCGGCCGTCCCCCACCGCGGCCACGGGCTGAACGTTATCGCCGTGAGTCCCACGATCAGGAGGAGTCCCGCCAGTGCGGCCAGGGCCCGAGCCGGGGGGCCTGCCCGCCGCACGAGCCCGTAAACGAGTGCCGACACGCCGGCCAGCAGCGTCACCTGGATGATGCACCAAACGAGAGCTACGCCGATGGCATTCATTTTTTCACGGCCTTCTTTTCCGAGAGAATGTTCGCCAACACGGCCCGCTCCCCGGGCGTCAGCTTGCGCTGTTCCATGAGCCGCACCAGGAGCTGTTCGCGCGAGCCGCCGAACACACGGCGGACCAAGTCGGTCACCAGGTTCCGCGAGACCTCTTCGAACGAACGGAGCGCCTCGAAGCGGAAGGGGCGCTCGTCATTCGTCTGCCGCAGAAAGCCCTTTTCGACGAGAATCCGCACGAGGGTGGCGACGGTGGTGTACGCCAGATCGCGGCCGGCGGCGGCCAGCTCGTCGCGGGCGGCGGCGACGGTCTCCTCCCTGCGGTTCCAGAAGACGTGCATGACTTCGAGCTCGCGTTCGGTCAGTTCACTGGCTTTGGGCCGGGCCATGGTCGGGCGTCCGTGTGTGACAGCGTCTTGATCTTTAATAATGATCTTTTTAAATTTGGTTCCTTAGATTTGGTTTTATAGTAATCGTGGGCATGCGGAATGTCAAATGGAAAATTCAGAAAATCATTCGAGTCGGGGCATCGCACACGAAGAATTGGGGGACAAGAGACGCTCGCACTATGCGATGGGCAGCCGATCATTGCAGTCATCTCGGTTCTCCGAGACAGCGTGCCGGCGCTCCTTGCCGGCTGGCGGTCGCGACGCCAAACCGGAACTCCCATCAACGCGAATTCATCTTTTGCTTTGCGCCTTTGCGTGAGACCTGTTCGGCGATGCCCGGGCAACCGGTTGGTTTGAACACGAGACTCACGCAATGCGGCAAAGACGCAAAAGGATCCGACACAGTCGAAAAGAGGAGCGGGGAAGACCACGCGACGGATCGGACGCGAAAAATCGAACCGCGGATCCGTTGGAGTTCTGGCTTCAGCCTGCGCGGCGTGGCCGTCGTAGTGAGAGAGGACCGGCAGGGCCAAGACTGAAGGGAGCGGCTGCAACCGGGCTGTTAATGCGGCAAGAGTCCCCGCGCGCCGGGACTGAAGCCTGAACTCCGGCATCCGCGGTGAAATTCAACCGCCGGGGTGGTCAGCGCACCGAGCGGATCGAAGCGGTCAGCGGCATGCGGGCCATGCGGGCGCGGCGTTCGGCGCGGCGGCGGGCGCGGCGGCGTTTGTCGCTCGGCTTCTCGTAAAACTCGCGGCGCCGCATTTCCTTCTTGATGCCGCTGTGTTCCACCAGCTTTCGAAACCGGCGTACCGCCTCCTGAATCGATTCCCGTTCGCGCAACCGCAGCTTGACCACAAAACCCTCCGAATACAGTGCCTTAAAAAAATCGTGTGAATTCGCCGAAAGTCCGGGACCGCCTCCGCCGCCCCCCTTTTTGCGCCCCCAGTCTCGACATCCCGTCGCGACTTCCTGCTGGAACTTACCGGGAGCCCGGGGCCAGGCGGCTGCTTTCAACCGTCGCGGGAAAGCAGCCACGGCGAGGCATCC
>JBLMWR010001112.1:0-3000 GCA_050257335.1 Deltaproteobacteria bacterium
TTCCTTCACCATCACGCCCACCACGCACAGGACCACCAGCGTCAGGATGTGCTGGTAGCTTCGCCGGCCCCGGAACCACTGGTTGAAAACGTGCGAATATCGCACCCGCGAGACCATCAGGCATGCACACGCCAGGGCCACGATCGGCACCAGGAATTCCAGTGCCGGCTGCAAATAGCCGGCAACCCCGTGGGTGATTCGCTGCCACCGCGTCGCGTTTTCGACGAGTCCTCCCGCCATCTCCTGGATTTCGGGGTAGGCAATCATGAACGAAACGACGGTTCCGGCCGCGGCCGGCGAGGGCAGCCCGCTGAAAAACTCGTGCGTATCTTCTTCATCGGTCTCGACGTTGAACCGCGCCAGCCGCAGGATCGCGCACACGACGAAAAGCACGGCAATTCCCCACAATAGCCGCGCGGCCAGCATGGGCGCCGCCGGGTGAGCATCGGCGCAGAACTTCACGAGGATGACCGCCGGCGCCACGCCGAAACTGATGGCGTCGCACAGGCTGTCGAGTTCGGCCCCGAACTGGCTGGTCTGCTTGGCCCACCGTGCCGCGCGGCCGTCGAGCATGTCGAACAGCATCGCCAGGAAGACCAGCATGGCGGCGATCCACAAACAATCGGTGTTGGTCCGGCCCCATCCGATCTGCATCTCTTCGGTCAGCCCGACTTTGGCCGCGAAGGTGATCGCCCCGAACCCGCACACGGCGTTTCCGAGCGTCAGCATCGTCGGCAGAACGGCGAACACCTTCTGACGGCGGGGCATTCGGAATCGTTTCATGACGGCACCTTAAAAAACATTCGCGGTACCCATGGGGACCAGCCTGTCGGTCGGTGCGCGCCCGTGGGCCTGACGGTGTCAACCTTCTGTATTCAAACCTCTTTCCTCTGTCTTCGTTCTATTCTCGATCGCGCTCGACTGAGTCGATTTCGTATCGCACAAGCACACTCTCGCCTGCCTTGACTGTTTGGCCGATTTGCGCCACGACGCGCAGCGTGCCGTCGCGCGGGACGACCAGTTCCGTCCGCGAGCCGAGCTTGATCATGCCGAATTGTCCACCGGCCTGCAGCTCGTCTCCGGGCTTGACCCAGCAGACGATTCGGCGGGCGATGAGCCCGGCGATCTGGCGGACGATCATCCGGTGATGCGGGGCGGCGTTCTCTTCCAGCCGGACGGTCAGGCGTTCATTCTCGCGGGCCGATTGGGGGAGCATGGCATTGAGAAACATTCCTTTGCGGTAGGTCAACCCGATGACCCGCGCGGCGACCGGCGCGCGGTTGATATGGACATTGAAAACCGACAGAAAGATGCCCACGAGCAGGGCCGGGCCGCCGATGTATTCGTCGTATTCGATCTCTTCAATCTGCACCACTTTTCCGTCGGCCGGTGAAACCACCAGCCCCGCACCCTCGGGAACGCTTCGGCGCGGATTGCGAAAAAACCAGACAATGCACAGCGCCAGGACGAGGGGGATGGCCGCCAGCGCCCAGAAGACCCGGGCCAGGCCGGCTGCCAAGGCGAAAAAGGCCCCGGAAATAAGCCATAGCTCCGCCAGCCCCACCCGGGCGAACGGGAGCTGATCGCGCCACTTGAACGGGTCGTCCTGCGGGTCCCAGGAGTACCCCCCCAGATTGCGATAGAACTTGACGTCGCGCGGATCGAGCACCTCGAACGGGCAGACATTCCTGTCGCCGCGGCGCAACTGGGCCATCCGGGCGACATATCCTCTGCGGAAGGTCTTCAGATACCACCGCCGCACATAACCCCATGCCAGCTCGACCCGCATGCATATGCCGCCCCCCGGCTGGATGGACGTGAGAAGCGGATCCATCGGTTCCAGGGGAAGTCGCGAGGTCGGGGCACGGTGAACGTGCTCGGCTGGGGCGGCTACGGCGGAAATCTCGGCGTCGGGCGGCGACATTTGGAAAAACGGGAAGATACTTTCGATCCGAAGTCTAATCCACGAGTCTATCCGGTCCCGATCAGGTTGGCGATGATCCGGGGTGCGCCAACATGGCAATTTCCCTTTGAACTCGCAACAATGCCGTTCGGACAGCGCACGCTGACAGGACGGCAGGAAGATCTGCATTCACGATTGAGGAAGAAGAGGATTCCATGAGTCTCATCATTGAAACGGTTCATGCCCGCGAGATTCTCGACAGCCGCGGAAATCCCACGGTCGAGGTGGATGTCGAGCTGGAGGACGGAACGATCGGGCGGGCTGCCGTTCCCAGCGGCGCCAGCACCGGGAAGCACGAAGCCGTCGAGCTGCGCGACGAAAAGGACAAAGGGCGATACGGCGGCAAGGGGGTGCTCAAGGCGGTTGACAACGTCAACGAAGAGATCGCTCCCGAACTGATCGGGCTGGACGTGACCGACCAGTTAACGATCGACAGCGTGATGCTCGAGCTGGACGGCACCGAGAACAAGTCGAAACTCGGGGCTAATGCCGTTCTGGGGTGCTCGCTGGCGTGCGCCCATGCCGCGGCCCGCGCCAGCTTTCTCCCCCTCTTCCGGTATCTGGGGGGGGTCGGCGCCAAATACCTCCCGGCGCCGATGATGAACATTGTCAACGGCGGCGCTCACGCCAACAACGGCATCGACGTGCAGGAATTCATGGTCATGCCGCTCGGGTTCGAAACCTACCGCGACGCTCTACGGGCCGGGGTGGAAACGTTTCACGCGCTCAAGAAGGTCTTATCGGAAAAGGGAATGAGCACGGCGGTGGGGGACGAAGGCGGGTTTGCCCCCGCCTTGGGGAATAACCAGGCAGCCCTCGACGTCATCATGACGGCCATCGAGAAGGCCGGTTACAAACCGGGCTCGCAGATCAGGATCGCCCTCGACGTCGCATCCACCGAGTTTTATTCCGAGGAAGAGGAGACCTACCGGTTCGAGGGGAAGAAGCTCGGCAGCGACGACATGGTGAAGTTGCTGGAAGGCTGGGCGTCGAAATATCCCATCTGTTCGATAGAAGACGGCTGTGCCGAAGACGAC
>JBLMWR010001113.1:0-2544 GCA_050257335.1 Deltaproteobacteria bacterium
CTGCAGCGGAACCGTCGCGTCGCGGACGCCGCCGGCCAGTTCAATCGCATCCCAGACATTCACGGTCTCTTGTCCGGGAGGAAGCGGGTATTCGCCGGGGCGATTGACGGCTCCGCCGATGCGCAAGGGGGGAGTCGTGGCCTTCACCAGGACAATGTCCCCATTGCTCAGATGCAGGAGCTTCAATTGCTCGCAATCGTGGGCCTGCGTGACGTCGTACCAGACCGTCGTATCGGCTTCCTGGCCGGCCGGAATGGCCGCCGGGGGACCGGTTCGAGTCTCGCCCCTGTCATCGGTATCGACGACCGAGAAGAGCGCCCGGTTTGTCGCCGCGGGCCGGTGTGCGGGCGGTCCCGGCGAGACCGAGACTTCGTCGAGGCTGTTGGCCCGCAGGGACGGCGCCTGGGCCCCATCGGGCGCCGAGGCGGCTTCTGCGTCGCCGGCGGCCGCCTCGGCCGGCGGAGCGCTGCGGATTTCGGGCTGTGCGGCGGCGACGGGCGCGGCCCGCCGCGTCACGGCGACCTGCGTTCCGGCGGTCTTCTTCAGGCCCCCGGCCGAAAGAATCGCCGCGTAAACGCTCGGATCGGTCCGCGTCAGCTCGACGAACCCGCCGCGGTTGACGGCCCCCGTCACCTGGACTTTCAAGATCTCCGGGTCGAGGCTGCGGATCAGGACGCGCGGGTTCAGCAGGTAGTCCCCCTTGCGGAAGCCTTCGACCAGCAGGGTCTCGACTTCCGGAATCGATCGTCCGTCGACGGCGACTTCGCCCAGGAACGGGATTTCAACCGTCTGCCGTGGTGAAACCCGCACGGGAAAGGTGTAGGGCTTGCCCGGTTCGTACAGGTCCCACACGGTGACTTCGAGCAGGTTGTCGGCTACGACCGTCGCCGGTCCGGGATCGGGTTTGATCAATTCGACGTCGAACCCCGGAACCATCTCTATCGGCTGGCTCACCCAGTGGGTCAGCCACGAAAGGGGCGTCGATTGCGGAGCCGAGGGCGCGGCTGTTTCGAGCATCGTGCAGCCGGCCGGCATCGCGCAGGCCCAGGCCAGCAGCGCCGCCCGAATCGCCCCCTGATACCGTTCTTTCAACAGGCCGTTGCCCATGAGCAGTCGTTTTATGTGGCGGAACACGGCGGAGAGAATCCCAAATGCGATCGAGGGCGAATGCACTGCGCATTGCGCGCGATGCACACGCACCCAGGGAGATGCGATGCCGGTGAGATTCAACGGGAGTGGGAAATGAGAGAGGAAGTGTCTGGCGGAACGGGATTCGTCTCTGAGGCCAAATCACGAGACGGCGGCCGCATTCCCATCCAGCCGGGGCGAGTGTTACCCCAATCTCGAAAAGGGGTCAAGAGCGGATGGCGGCCGGTCGGGCAGGGGCGGAGGGGAGTAGATGGAGAATGGCCGGCGTGGCTGTGAAAGTTCCCGGCTGGGGAGATGAGAGCTGGCCGGTGGACGGTGCGCGCGATCGAAGGCGGGATGGTCAGGGGACGGAGAACGAGACGAGTGGCCGCCCGACGTCTGCCCCCCTTTCGCAAGGGGGGGGTAGGGGGGTCGCGCAACATGGTTTGCCGGGCACACCATCGCCACTCGGAAATCGGCGAGCTTTACGGCGCTGCGCCTCGGCTCGTCTCCTTGCTCGGCCTCCTTTCACGAAGGAGGCTGTTTTTTCCCCGGTCTCCGCCGGCCCCTACTTTTATTCCTCAGTGCTTTCCTCTTCCTTCGGTTCCGACTTCTTCGCCTTGGCCTTCGTCGAATCGTCGACGGCAACGGGGAGCAGGTCTTCGCCGGTGATGTCGGCGCGGCGGGCGTACGCCCCGCGGATCAGCGAGACGGGATGCATGCGGATGACCCGGTTCTTATAAGTCAGTTTCCCCTCGGCGTCGCGCCCCAGATCGACGACGACCTGATCGGTGGCCAGGCCGGCATACAGGGCGGCAAACGTTTCGGGGTCGACGTTGCCGCTGCTGGTCAGATCGGACAGCGAGTTGCCCCCCCCGCTCAGGACGGCAAACGAGTTGACGCTCTTAATGGCCGACGCTTCGTACTTGCCTTCGGCCTGCAGGGCCTCCATCGCCGCTTTCAAGGCGTCGGCGGCCGCCTTGATCTTGGTCTTGGTTTCGTCGGAGAGGGGCTGTGCCGCCTGCGCATCGCCCCCCGCTGTCGATTTGGACTTCCCCTGCGCCAGCAACATTTCCGGCGACAGGATGTGCGATGCCCCGAGGGCATAACCGATGGTCAACAATGCCAGACCGCCCGTAATCTTCGCCGACGTCCGCATAAGACGACTCCTGATTGGGAAAGGGTGCTCGATATCTGCAATCGTTGCCATTCATAGTGGCGGCTTTTGGAACCCGATGCAAGATCAAGCGGCCGACGGTAGTGGGGTCATTTGAAAATCGTGACCTCTCGCGGCGATCGGGGACGTGCCGCTTTTTTGAGCATGCCACTCGGCCATCATTTCTTGCGAAATCGCTTATAAAGGCGAACCGCGATGTACGACGTGGCCAGGACAATCAGGACGTGTACGATCTGGCC
>JBLMWR010001114.1:0-2969 GCA_050257335.1 Deltaproteobacteria bacterium
CCCGGCCCCCCCTTGCTAAGGGGGGGAGAGGTCGAGTGGCCATTCGCGCACTGGCGGGTTATGCGGTCATCCATGTTCGCGTGACGGGGCAGGGGCATTCGGGTAGAATCGGACAAACGGCTGTTGATTTGTCGGGCGTAAAAGCCGGGCCATTTTCTCCACGGAGCGACGATGTCGCGAGTCGGTCTGGTGATTGTGCTGCTGTCGCTTGCCGGCCCGGCGTGGGGCGCGGAGAAGACGGACTATCTCCGCGACGTCAAGCCGATTCTTTCGCGCCGCTGTTATGCCTGTCATGGGGCGCTCAAGCAGAAATCGGGATTGCGGCTCGACACGGCGGCGGCGATCCGGCGCGGCGGCGACAGTGGTCCGGCGGTTGAACCGGGAAAGAGCGCCGAGAGCCTGCTCGTTGACGCGGTGACGGGAATGAACGGCGTCACCCGCATGCCTCCCAAAGACGAAGGGGAGCCGCTCAAGGCCGAGGAGATCGCGGCACTGAAAGCCTGGATCGATCAGGGCGCCGAGGGGCCGGCGGACGAAGCGCCGCAGCCCGACCCGCGGAGGCACTGGGCCTTTCAGCGCGTCGTGCGGCCGGCCGTCCCGAGCAGCAGTCCCAATCCCGCTGCCGTCCGCAATTCGATTGACGCGTTTCTGGCCCGGGCGCAGGAGCAGCAGCAACTCGCGCCGGTCCCGGCCGCCGCCAGGAGTGCGCTCTTGAGACGTGTGTCCCTCGACCTGATCGGATTGCCTCCGACCCGCGACGAGCTGCACGCGTTTTTGACCGACGATTCCGACGACGCGTACGAAAACGTCGTCGATCGGCTGCTGCAGAGCCCGCGATATGGCGAGCGCTGGGGCCGGCACTGGATGGATATCTGGCGGTACAGCGACTGGTACGGCCGCCGGCACGTCCCGGACGTCTGGAACAGCGCCCCGCAGATCTGGCGCTGGCGGGACTGGATCGTGCACTCGCTCAACGCCGATCACGGCTATGACCGCATGTTGCGCGAGATGCTTGCCGCCGATGAGATCTGCCCTGAAGACGACGAGGCGACGGTCGCGACCGGTTATCTGATTCGCAACTGGTACGCGCTCAACCCGAACGACTGGATGCGCAGCACGGTCGAGCACACAGGGAAGGCGTTTCTGGGACTCACGTTCAACTGCGCCCATTGCCACGACCACAAGTACGATCCGATCACGCAGGAGGATTATTTCCGGCTGCGGGCGTTCTTCGAACCGATCAGCGTTCGCCAGGACCGCGTCCCGGGTGAAGCCGATCCGGGGCCGTTTCAGGAGTACAGCTACAGCGTGCTGCGCAAGATTCAGCGGCTGGGGGCGGTGCGGATTTTCGACAAGAATCCGGACGCTCCCACGTGGTTCTACACCGGTGGAGACGAGCGCAACCGGGTGAAGGACCGGGGCTCGATCCCGCCGGGCGTGCCCGCATTCCTGACCGGCTCGTCGCCGAAGATCGAGCCGGTCGAACTGCCGGCGCGCGACTGGTATCCGGGATTGCGTCCGGCGATCCAGGAAACCGTTCTCGCCGACGCCCGCGCCGCGCTCGCGAAGGCCGAAGCCGAGTTTTCCGCCGCCAAAAAAACCGGAGGCGATGTTCCGGCGGAGTTGCTCGAGCGGGTGGCGCAGGCGGAAGCGGCGTATTCGCAGGCTGCTCGGAAAGCGGAACAGTCGGGCCAGCCCGGCGCGCTTGCCGGCCGGCAGTCGCTGCTGCTGGACGCGACGGCGGGCCGACGCATCGTCCAGAACGGCCTGACGCAGCTCAAGGCGCTCGAAGACGGCGCGACTGTCGAGTTTCAACTATTGATCCTGAACGACGCCCACGTCAACTTCCAGTTCGCCAAAGACGCCGCGAAGGGGCTGACGGCCGGATGCGTGGCCTTCGAAAAGGGCCGCATCGTCTCATATCAGCCCGGCTCGTTCACCGAGTTTCAGGCCGGCCAGTATGACTTCGCCGGCGGGCAATCGCGATTTCACGTCAAGCTGGCGCTGCAGACGAAGACCGACCGTTGTCTCCTGACGGTGCGGTCGCTGACGGACGACAAACTGCTGGTGGACGCCGTCCCCGTGGCGCTGAACGGCTGGAACCCCGTGGGAGATGCGACGAAGGCGATCACGTTCGACGCGCGGACCGGGAGCGTCGCCGTGATTGACGCCGTGATCCTCACGGCACCGGTAGCCGCGGAGGGGAGCGCCGGTACGCCTCCCGCGCGGCTGGCGGCGTTCGACTTTGAACCGCCCACATATCCCGACGGCAGGGACGTGGGCGGCGTCGAGGGGTGGAAGATCTCGTCGTTCAGCGCAGGTCCGGCGACCTCGGTCGTGTGCTCGCACGCCGTGAACGCGCCATTGCGCGAGTTGTCGCAGAAACTTCAAGCCGCACGCCGCGCCGCGCGGATTCCCACTCTGCCCCTTCTGGCGGCCGAAGCGCGGGCTGTCTCGGCCCGCGCCGATTTGGCCGGTGCCGAGGCACGAATCGCCGCCGACCGGGCGCGGTACGGCGAAACCTCCGGCGCTGACGTCGCCGCGCTGGCCCGTACGGCCAGCCGCCTGGAACGGGAAGCCGCGCTGAAAAAGGCCGAGGCAGACCTGCTGGCGCAGGAACGCGGGCTCGCCGACGCCGAGGTGAAACCGGCTGCGGACGCCAATCGTGCCAAGGAGATCGAAGCATCGAACAACAAACTGACGGCGGCCCGTGCCGCGCTCGAGAAGGCGCAGGCGGCGCTGAGTGACGAAACGCTGGCCGAAAAATACACGGCGTTCAGCCCTGAGTATCCGCGGACGAGCACGGGGCGCAGACGGGCCCTGGCGGAATGGATCACCAGCCGCGACAACCCGCTGACGGCGCGCGTCGCCGTCAACCACATCTGGGCGCGGCACTTTCACGCGCCGCTCGTCGCCAGCGTCTACGACTTCGGCCGCAACGGATCCCCGCCTGCACATCCCGAATTGCT